>JAYVDN010000454.1:0-2371 GCA_043749385.1 Polaromonas sp. | reverse complement strand
ACCACACGAATCGTTTAATGGATGACTGCGACGATGTGGTCGAATTTTCCGGCAGTGCCAGCGGGGTTGATTTAGAGGGGGCGGGAGTTAATATGCGGGTGTATTACTACCCGACAAAAGAGGAGCTAGACGCGGCTGGTGATGATCTTGGTAACGTGGATTGGACCATCGCTGGCTACGAGCTGGCTACGAGCTGGTCTAATTAACCCGCCCGCCTCGGCGGGCTCAATATTTGATTTGGAGATCAACGTGTCATACAGCAAATACAGCACCCTCGTGTCCGGTTTTAACACCCATGCCCGAGTCATATCCGCCCTCACGGGCAGCACCCCAGAGGAGCAGTTAAAACTGCTTGGGGACTCCGAAAAGTTTATGCGCAAGCACTACGTCCAAGTCCGTCGCCCTGGCGTGCTCAAGCCCGCCACTATTGCCAAGCTGGCAGCCAAGTGCGGCATTGTGCGCGGCCTGAGCGCAGAGGCTGCGAGCTGGGACCAAAGCGGCAAAGCGCGGCATGATATTAAAAAATTACAGGTGACCGCATGAAATACCGCCTCGCCCTCAAGCTGGGCGGTGTGCTTGCTGAGGATGGCCAGCGCACCGCTCAGGCCGCTCTAGGGTGGGCGGCGATCCGCCTGCAGGATAAGCCCGCGCAGACGAGCGGAGACGGACCTTTGCCCTATGAGCAGATCAGCCGCGCCACACAGGCGCGCATCGTGGTGTACACCAGCCCTGGCGAGATGCTAGAGCCCATGTCGCTGGCCGCATTTGAGGCCAAGCTCAAAGTGCTCACGGGCACCCTGCCAGAGGCCTGCAAGGTGGTGCGCGTGCCCTTTGATGGGCCTGCTTACGCTGCCTGGCTGGCTGGGCGCAGCGACAGCCACAGCCTGCGCGCTGAGTGGGCCAATGGGGTGCAGCTATGACGCCCGAAGATTTTGCCAAAATTGTGCAGGCCTACGGCCTACCCATCCCCTGGCTGGCACAGCATGTGGGCCGTGTGTCGGACCGCACTTTCCGCTACTGGGTCAGCGGCCGCCCAGGTAGCACTGTCGTAGTGCCAAACGACGCAACCCAGCGCATGCGGAGGCTGAACGCCGCTTTGGACAAAGCGCTGCGGTGAAGTGTTTCACCGCGCCCCAGCAGGCGCAAATCCCGACACTAAGGGCTACAAGTTATGTAGCCCTTTTTTATTGTCTGGAGACGCCATGTTCACCACCCTGTTCGACAAGTTCCCCCGCATGCTGCTGTGGGCGCTGCTTACCGTGACCCTGATCGGCCTTGCGCTCTATGCGCAGGCCCAGTACCCCGGCAATATCTTTGCTGTCACCCTCTACAAAGCCCACCTGATGGCCCTGGGCGGGTGGGGTGGCTATTGGCTGGACCGGGCACTGTTTCCGTATGCTCGGCCAGACCGCTTTTTCCCCTCAAAAGAAATTTCAGAGGATGAGAATAGCGAGGGCGACACTTATGTGACCACGCTCGAATTTGAGGCTGACCCCATCCCTGCGGCGGCGGCCATGCTGCGCCGCGCCATCATCGTCGCCGCCTGCCTGGTCTGTGTCGGCCTGGGCGCATGATGTCCTACGCTGGCATCGCGCACCGCTACAAAGCCTACGTGCGCGCCCGCCAGGAGCGGCTGCTGCGCACCTACCAGCCGTGCACCGCCAAACCCTTAGCCGCCGCCGCCCGCGCCATGCTGCTGACCATCACCTGCCTACTCAGCCTGGCAGCATTGAGCTGCACCGGCAGCCTGGCACATGCCCAGCCGGTCAGCGCCGTCCCCCGCGCCGCCCAGCAGCACCAGCTCACCCTCAAGCGCGAGGCCCAGCGCGTCTGGGGTCTCCATGCCCCGGTCGCCACCTTTGCCGCCCAGATCCACCAGGAGAGCCGCTGGCACCCCTCCGCGCGCAGCCCGGTAGGGGCGCTAGGCCTCACCCAGTTCATGCCCGCCACGGCCCGCTGGATCGGCAGCACAGACGCCGCCCTGGCCAGCCCGGCCCCGCTCAACCCCACCTGGGCCATCCGCGCCCTGGTGCAGTACGATTTTTGGCTGTCCCAGCGCATCAAGGCGCAAGACGACTGCCAGCGCATGGCCTACACGCTGGCAGCCTACAACGGTGGCCTAGGCTGGGTCTACAAGCGCCAGGCGCGCAGCGCCACACCCGGCGTGTGCCTGGGTGCCACCTGCAACATCAACCCCGGCGTGACAGCGGCCAGCCAGGCCGAGAACGCGCACTACCCAGCCATCATCCTTCAGCGCTTTGAGCCGCTGTACGAAGCAGCCCGCTGGGGTCAAGGCAGTTGCCCATGATGGACGCGCTCGCCCCCTACCGCCGCCTCATCATCCTCGTGCTGGTGCTCTTAGCCTTGGCAG
>JAYVDN010000453.1:0-3164 GCA_043749385.1 Polaromonas sp. | reverse complement strand
TGCTGCACCAATGCCAGTGCACTGCTGGCGCTGCGTGAATGAACAAACACTTGGCGCACGCCCATCCCAGTGACCAGAGCCTCCAGGTGCGCGCGGCCTTGCACGCCCGCGCCAATGAGGAGTAATGGGCCTTGGGTCAGCATCGCCAGTTTTTGCGCCGCCAGCAAAGACACCGCAGCGGTACGCCGCGCAGTCACCGTGGGGCCGTCCAGCACCAGGCAGCGCTGGCCAGTGGCAACATCAAACACCACCACATCGCCTTGGATGGTGGCGCGGCCGGTGCCTGTGTTAGCCGGGGTGAAGGTGATCAGTTTGGTGATCGCCAACTGTGCGTCATGCGCGGGCATGACAAACAAACTGGCACCGCCGGGCAAGCTTTGCACCAAACGGGGCGGCACCTGTACGCTGCTGTCTTGCATCACGCGCGCGATCTCGGTGGCCAGCAGGCCGTAGGGCAGGGCTTGTGCGGTTTGCTGTGCGTTGAGGATCATTTTTTGAAGAAGATATAGGCTGTAGCCCTTTAGAATATCGCGGGAGCAGCTATAAATAATATAGTAATGAAGTGTGCCGTCTAAGTCAGTGCAGCACGTACCGCCACCGACAAGCCATGGGTCATCTGGGTCAAAGCCATGCTGGGCACGCCGCTGGCAGCCGCTTGCTCAGGTAAATACGGCACATGGACAAAGCCGCCGCGCACGGCGCTCTTTTTCTGGGCCAGTACATGCATCAGCGCGTAAAAAACATGGTTGCAGACAAAATGCCCAGCGCTACTGGACAGCTCGCACGGTGTGCCCGTGCTCTGCAGCGCGGCCAGCATGGCTTGCACAGGCAGGGTGCTGAAGTAGGCCGCGGGCCCGCCAGCCACCACGGGGGTGTTGTGCTGCTCACGGCCTGCATTGTCGGGCAGGGGCGCGTCGTCCAGGTTCACCGCGATGCGCTCAATAGAAATGCCCGCGCGACCCCCCGCTTGGCCTACACACACGATCAGCGCCGGCCGGTGGGCCAGCACCAGCGCCTTGAGCGTGGTGACAGACCGCCCAAACACGCAGGGCAACACGCTGGCCACCACGCGGTGCCCCGCAATGCGTTTGCCATGTAGCGCGCGTGCGGCCAGTGCACTGGGGTTCAAGCCCTGGCCGCTGGGGTCGTCACCAAATGCCTCAAACCCGGTGAGCAGTACGCAGGGTAGCTTGGCTACACGGGGCTTGGCCGTGGCCTTGAGTGCGGCCGGCTTGCGCACAGGGCGCATGGGTTTGGGTAATGCTGGCAATGGCATGGCGCGGTGGTTTAGTGGATGGAGGACTAGGGTTGGAAATTGTAGTGATGGATGGAATTGCACCAACGGTTTTGACACACTGCTTATTCCGTGAATTTTGCACATTGGTTTGAAGTATGCACCGTAAGCCTATCAACCACATTGAACCACAATGCGTTGTGTGTTCGTAGAGCTTGCCAGTGGCACCACAGCCCATAGCTCGAGTCTTTCGCTGATCCAACACAGGAGCGTGATCATGGTAACGATGTCGCAAAAATTAGCCTCTGTCCCTAGCCCTGGGGTAGCTGCCAGTGTACACACCACTGACTTGGGCTATGCCTCTACCTTGGTGCTGTTATCCCACTTTAAACACTTGATGGCCTGCGACAGTGTGCCAGTAGACACCCAGCACATGCTTGTCGATAGCCGCTATGCGTTTGCCCAATTGGCTTTGGCCCACACCAGCACCAGCGAGAACTTGCGCCAATGCGCCATGCGGGTGTTTGCGCTGTTCCACGCGTGAGCCTTGTTGCCTGCGCCGTTTAGCGCGGGCTAGGTGTACCATTGGGGTTCACAGCTAACCCCACGGAGACAGTGTTATGGACGTAGACGGCAAACGCGAATCAGACAACGTAGAAGACCGCCGTGGTAGCGGTGGTGGCATGGGCGGCGGCGGCGGACGCGGCATTGGTGGCCGAGGCATCGGCATTGGCAGCATTGTCATTGCGTTTGCAGCGTCGTACTTCTTCGGCATCAACCCGATGACGGTGCTGGGCATCTTGGGCGGTGGTGAAAGCCCCGCTCCGCAGGTAAGCCAGCAGCAAGGCCCCGCCACCAAGGCATCGCCCAAAGAAGACCCTATGGGGCATTTTGTAAAAGTCGTACTGGCTGACACCGAGGACGTGTGGGGCAACGTGTTCAAGCAAGGTGGTGCCGTCTACAAAAGCCCCAAGCTGGTGCTGTTTCGCGGGGCTACCCCCACAGCCTGTGGCACAGGCCAGTCAGCCATGGGCCCGTTTTACTGCCCGGGCGACCAAAAAGTGTATATCGACCTGGGCTTCTACGAAACCATGCGCACCAAGCTCGGTGCCCCCGGTGACTTTGCCCAAGCCTACGTGGTAGCCCATGAGATAGGCCACCATGTGCAGCACCTGCTCGGCATCAGCGCCAAGGTAGACGCCATGCGCGGCCGTATCAGCGAGAAAGAGCAAAACGCCCTGAGCGTGCGCCTGGAGCTGCAGGCTGACTGCTTTGCCGGGGTGTGGTCTCATGGCTCACAGCTCAAGCTGGACAAAGGCGACATTGAAGAAGCCCTGAACGCCGCCGCGCAAATTGGTGATGACACGCTGCAAAAAAAGAGCCAAGGCTACGCCCAACCCGACACCTTTACCCACGGCTCCAGCAAGCAGCGCATGAGCTGGTTCAACGCCGGGCTGCAAAGCGGCAATATGAAGCAGTGCGACACCTTCAGCGCCAAGGCTTTGTAACCGCCATGGAATCGCAAAGCGCAACCACGCCCGTGCTGTTTGTGTCGCACGGCTCGCCCATGTTTGCGTTAGAGCACGGCACCACTGCCCCCGCGCTGCGCGCTTGGGCTGCCAGTTTGCCCACGCCGCCGCGCGGCATCGTCATCATGTCGCCGCACTGGATGGCACGCTCGGCCCTGGTGATGACCGGCCCGCAGCCCGCCACGTGGCACGACTTTGGCGGCTTTGACCCCAAGCTGTACGATATGCAGTACCCCGCTGCGGGCGACCCCGCTCTGGCGCAGCAGGTCATAGCCTCGTTGCAGGCCGCTGGCATCGCCGCGCAGGGCGACGCGCAGCGCCCGTTTGACCACGGCGCCTGGGTGCCATTGATGCACCTGTTCCCCCAAGCCAACATTCCGGTAGTGCAAGTGGCGCTGCCG
>JAYVDN010000452.1:0-3383 GCA_043749385.1 Polaromonas sp. | reverse complement strand
GCCTCGCGGGCGCGCGCCAGCGAGGCGCGCGCGTCCGTCGGTAAGCGCGCCTCGTCACCACAAAAAGTTACCACCGGGCGGTGCCCCCAGCGCTGCAAGTGCATGGCGGCCTCAAACCCGTCACCCCCGTTGTTGCCAGGCCCGCAGGCCACCCAAATGGTTTGCGCATGCGGTGCCAGCGCGCAGGCCAGCCGCGCTACGGCCAAACCGGCGCGTTGCATGAGGGTGTGGGGCGCAAGCTGCGCAGCGGCGAGTTGTTCGATGCGCCTTGTGGCAGCCGCGCTGTGCACAGGGTAGCTGGTGCTGGGTTGGAGGCGATGGAGGCTGACCATGGATACAGACTTTAACTGCATTGCCGCCTGCGGTCACCTGCGCAGGTGACAAGCCCATCCAATTGGGGCAGCACTGACTGCATTGGGGGCAGTCGATCAAAGCTTGGCAAGGCAGGGCTACAAACGCTCCGCCGCTTCCAGCGTATTGACCAGCAGCATGGTAATCGTCATCGGCCCTACGCCGCCGGGCACAGGGGTGATGTAGCTAGCCACCTCTTTCACACCCGCAAAGTCTACGTCCCCGCACAGCTTGCCTGCGTCGTCGCGGTTCATGCCTACGTCGATCACCACCGCGCCAGGCTTGACCATGTCGGCAGTGAGCACATTGCGTTTGCCCACCGCGGCGACGATCACGTCGGCTTGCAGTGTCATGGCTTTGAGGTCGGCTGTGCCGCTGTGGCAGATGGTGACAGTGGCGTTTTGCTGCAAGAGCATGAGGGCCATGGGCTTGCCCACGATGTTGCTGCGGCCTATCACCACGGCGTGTTTGCCTTTGAGGCTGTAGCCCTTGCCGCCATCCAGCGATTCAAGCATCTTCATGCAGCCATACGGCGTACAGGGCCAAAAGCCGCTTTGCCCGACCATCAGCGCACCCGCGCTGGCGACGTGGAAGCCGTCTACGTCTTTCGCGGGCGAGATGGTTTCGATCACCTTGTGCGCATCGATGTGCGCGGGCAGGGGCAGCTGCACCAGGATGCCGTGGATGCTGGGGTCGTTATTGAGCTGGTCTACCAGTTGTAGCAGCGCGGCCTCGGTCATCGTTGCATCATGCTTTTCCAGCACCGAGTGCAGGCCCGCCTCTTGGCAGGCTTTGATTTTGTTGCGCACATAGACTTGAGAGGCCGGGCTGTCACCTACCAGCACGACCGCCAGGCCGGGGGTGATGCCTTTGGCTTTGAGGGTGGTGGTGCGGGTGGCTACGTCTTTGCGCAATTGCGCGGACAGGGCGATGCCGTCTATGAGTTGGGCCGTCATGTTAAAGGATTATGTAGTTCAAGAGTGAAAGGGATTTAACGCAAAAAGCGCAAAAAAAGAATCAAAAAAACGCCAAAAAATTCAAAAGTATTTTTTAGCGTTTTTTGCGCATTTTTTGCGCTTTTTGCGTTACCTAATGGACAGTGGATTAAGCCTTCGGAGCGTTCTGTCCCAAAGCGATCTTCAGCAAGTCGGCCACGGTGTTCGCGTTAAGCTTTTCCATGATGTTGGCGCGGTGGGCTTCCACGGTTTTGATGCTGATCCCCAAGTCGTCGGCGATCTGCTTGTTCAAACGCCCCGCCACAATGCGCTCCAACACCTGGGCTTCGCGGCCGGTCAATTTTGACAGCAGGGCATCGCGGCTGGCGGCCTGGATGTGGCCGGCAAAGCTGGTTTTGGCTTTCTCCAGCATGCGCTCTACCAGGCTGACCAGTTCTTCTTCCTTGAACGGTTTTTGGATGAAATCCATCGCGCCCTTTTTCATGGTGTCTACGGCCATCGGCACGTCGCCGTGGCCGGTGATAAACATCACGGGCAGGGGGGATTTGCGCTCGACCAGCTTGTCTTGCAGTTCCAGGCCGGTCATGCCGCCCATGCGGATGTCTACGATCAGGCAGGCCACTTCGCGCTGGTCGTAACGGGCCAAAAAGGTCTCGGCCGAGTCGTAGCAGCGCACGCGGTAGTCTTTGCCCTCTAGCAGCCACTGCAACGAGTCGCGGACGGCCTCGTCGTCATCGACTACATAAACGGTGCCTTTTTTCGGAATCAAGCTCATGGTATACAGCCTTTTCGGTCTTTAGCCCAAGCAAATATTGCGGGAGCAGCTATTTAATTAGTAGCGTTGAATCGCCGGATGCGGATTCTGTCAGTGGGCCGGTTTTTGCCTCTTGCGGCATCGGCAGCCAAAAGCTGAATTTGCATCCAAAGATTTCAGCCCCATTGTAGAGGTTCTCGGCCTGCATTCGGCCTTGGTGCGACTCGACGATGGAGCGGCATAAATTAAGCCCAATGCCCATACCCTCGGCCTTGGTAGAAAAGAAGGCCTCGTACAGCCGCTGCATCACCTCGGGTGCCAAGCCCTTGCCGGTATCGGTGACGGTAAATTCCACCACATGGCCTTGGCCCTCCATCTGCCTGAGCATCACATTAAGCTCTACGCTTCTGCGGGCGCTGGCACGCTCTGCGCTGTCCACAGACTCCGCAGCGTTTTTCATTAAGTTGACCAGTACTTGCTCAATCAAAATGGGGTCCACCAAGAGCTGGGGCAGGCGCGTGGCCACGGTATGGGTGAGGCGGACGTTGCGTCTGCGTAGCTCGATCTCAGCCAGTTCTACGGCCTCGGCCACCATGTCGTTGATGTTGGACAGCGTACGGTTGGGCTCGGAGCGTTTGACAAAGCTGCGAATGCGCTGAATGATCTGCCCGGCGCGCTGCGCCTGCTTGGCGGTTTTCTCCAGGGCGGCCAGCAGGTCTTCTTCGTTGATTTGCTTGCCCTTGATGCGGCTGACCATGCCGTTGCAGTAGTTGTTGATAGCGGTAAGCGGCTGGTTCAGCTCGTGCGCCACGCTGGAGGCCATCTCGCCCATGGTGATCAAGCGGCTGGCCGTCTGCGCCCGCTCGGCCTGCATGGCGGACTGCTCCTCGGCATGGCGGCGCGGAGTGATGTCGGTGGCAATCACCATTTGGGCCAAGCGGCCATCGGTCCAGCTGAGGTAGCGCGAGCGCACCTCCAGCCATTTGTTCAGCACAGGGATGTAGATCTCTGCGTTTTCGCTTTGCGCGACCGTCAGCTCGCCCGTAGGCAGGCCTACCAGCATGTCCACATCGTCGTCGGCCTCGCCCCGCGGGGTGTCCGGGCGGCCTGCTTGGGCCACCAAGTTCAAATGCCCCTCGGTGTGCGAGCCAAACCACTGGCGGTACAGCTTGTTGGCAAACAACAGCTCTTGGCTGCCCAGCGGCGCTACCGACACGCTGGCATCCAGCCCCTCCAGCACGGTGGTAAAGCGCTCGTACGATTCGCTCAGTTGCTGGCGCACCCTGTTCGGCTCGGTGATGTCGGTCATCGACGTCATCCAG
>JAYVDN010000451.1:0-2529 GCA_043749385.1 Polaromonas sp. | reverse complement strand
CAATTCACTGTGAAGCCTGGCACCCGCTGCAAGAAAGGCCGGCTGGAGGGCCCCAAGAAGCAATGAATTGGGCATGGTCGCCAGGTTGTAAGCCAGGTTATAAAGGCCCAAAGCCTGTGCATTGAGCATTCGCCCAATCAGCACGCGATCAAGGTTGTTAAGAAACCAGTTCACGATATTGGTAAAGAATACCGCTCTGCCCGTCCCTACTGCTGACGCAGCATCGGGGTACCAAAATAGTGGTCGCAGGGGATGAGGTCTCATCGCATAGCTTGCTACCAAAGCGACGAGTGCCTGTACCAGCCAAGCTGCTACCAGGGAGAAGGTACCCCAGCCAAGCAAGGCCGCCGGCACGCCCACAAGCAAATACCCCGCAGCGTAACTACCGATCTGAATAAGCCCCACCGCGCGGAAATTCAAGTCGCGTTGCAACAGATACGTGGCCGGGGATGCAGCGGCAGACAGCAGGCAGGCAACGGACAGCCATTCAATGACAGCCTGCGCCCTGGGTTCCTTGAAATATTCCGCGAAAACGGGCGCTAGAAGGTACACGCCAACCATCGTGAACGTCCCCACGATGATTTGCCAAGTCCACGCAAAGCGGACGTCGTCATCGCGCAATTGGACACGCTGCAGCAAACTCCAGCTAAATCCAAATCCAGATGCAAACGCGGCGAAAGTCAAAACGACCATCCCGATTGCAAAAACGCCAAAAATTTCAGGGCCAAGCGTTCGCGCCAGGATGACCTGAGCAACCAGTTGCAACATAAAACGGCCAGCCGTAGAGAAGACACTCCACTTGACCGCAATAACGCCTGGCCGCCCAAGTCCACTCATGCGTCACGCTTTCCCAGACGACTACGCCTCACAGCGATCGCAGCGATCAAGATCAGCGTAGCAAGCAGCAATTCACCGGTATGTCCTCCGACTTCAGTGGCACTAAAGGCTGGTGCCCGTGCAAGTCCGGCGGCGCCTCCCGTCTTTTTATCGTCGCTACGTCCACTGACTTTTAAGACGTTGGCATCTTTTTGAATAACCGGTAAATCGGAGGTAGCACCGTTCAGTATGGCCAAGTTAGCTTCCGCTTGTATGCCAGGCTGAGCAAGTGCCGAACCCATACCAATGACAAGAGCAACGGTAAGCAGTCTGATACGCATGAGATGTTTTACGGAAGTAAGAGATTGAGTTTGTTGCTGTCTGCTGAGATCAACAATAGTCCGAATGGCTTAAGTCCTTTTTAAAGGCCCGAAACACCTATCGAAGCATTTGTCCTAAGCCAATCGGGCTCGAATCACCGGTCTGCTAAAACGGAGACGGGTCTGCTTCCGTTGAGGTGTCTTGCACCACCAGACAAGCTGGGAAGTAGATCAAGCCCTTCGGCATCTCCCGGAGCCGGGCGTGAATAACCTTCAGGATTCGCTTGCTGCCAGCGCCAAGAGTCTGCGCACATGTCGTTCAGATTACGGCGGGTTGTCCAGCGCAGCAGTTGGCTGGCCAGTGACACGTCAGCGATATACAAAGGCACATCACCAGCTCTGCGTGGCGCAAATTCAAAGGGGACAGGATGCCCGGATGCCACGCCGAAAGCGGTCACAAGTTCCAATACGCTTGTACCCCGACCGGTGCCCAGATTCACCGTAAATCCTGGTCGTCCATTTAGGAGTTCGCGCAATGCGGCGACGTGACCTTCCGCGAGATCCATCACATGAAGGTAATCTCTCACCCCGGTGCCGTCAGGGGTGGGGTAGTCGTTTCCGAAGATTTGTAGTTTTGCGCGTCTACCGACCGCAACTTGTGCCACATAGGGCATCAGGTTATTGGGTATCCCGAGTGGATCTTCTCCGATAAGTCCGCTAGCGTGCGCACCAACCGGGTTGAAGTAACGCAAGATGCCGACTTTCCAGTCCGCGTCTGATGACACCAAAGAACCCAAGATTTGCTCACAGTTGAGCTTGGTTTGAGCATAGGGGCTTTCAGGCTTGCACGCGGAATTTTCGCTTATGGGCCCGGTGTAAGCATCGCCGTAGACAGAGGCGCTTGAAGAAAAAACCAGATTACGGCAATCCGTATCCGCCATCGCATCCAACAGACTCACCAGGCCACCGACATTGTTGCGGTAGTACTTGAGCGGATGGCACACACTTTCACCCACCGCCTTGCAGCCAGCAAAATGCATGACGGCCACACAGTCATAACGGTGGAGGATTTGGGTCACAAACAGACTATTGAGTACGTCGCCCATTTCACAAACAACAGGTCGGCCAGCGAGATGGCTCAACCTGCCAATGACTTCGGTTTGACTGTTGGAGAAGTCATCAAGAATGATGGGTTCGTACCCGGCTTCAACCAAAGCCAAAAAGGTATGGCTACCGATGTAACCGGCTCCGCCAGTAAGCAGAACGGTGTTGTTGGGATTCATGGCGATTAGACGGACAGCCCCCAGGTCGGTTGATCACAACTTTCTGCGTGGAGATCCAGACGGGGGTGGCTTTTGACAAAGAGTGAACGTGTCTAAATTGTCGCCATCGG
>JAYVDN010000450.1:0-5777 GCA_043749385.1 Polaromonas sp. | reverse complement strand
GGGCGTGCCCCAGCCCGAGGCGCACCACCCTGAGATCGACACCGGCGTGCACCTGATGATGGTGCTGGACATGGCCGCGCAGCTAGGCGCGCCGCTGCCCGTGCGCTTTGCCTGCCTGGTGCATGACCTGGGCAAAGGCACTACCCGCGCGGACGAGCTGCCGCGCCATATTGGCCATGAAGAGCGCAGTGTGAAGTTGCTGCTACCCGTGTGCGAGCGCCTGCGCGCGCCCGCAGATTGCAAAGAGCTGGCCGTGATCGTGGCCAAAGAGCACGGCAACATTCACCGCAGCGCCGCGCTGAACGCTGCCTCGGTGATTCGGCTGCTAGAGCGCTGCGACGCCCTACGCAAGCCGCAGCGTTTTTACCAAGCGCTGCAAGCCTGTGAGTGCGATGCGCGCGGGCGGTTGGGCAAGCAGAATGACGCCTACCCGCAGGCTACGCGCCTGACTATGGCGCTGCGCGCGGCCTTGGCAGTTGCTACAGAGCCTATAGCTGCCCGCGCCATAGAGCAGGGCGCTACAGGGCCAAAAATAGGCGAAATGATAGGGCGCGAACGGGTGCGCGCCGTGGCTGCTGCGCTGGGAGAAATCTCGCCATCGGCTGAGAGCTAAGGGAGGCAGAAAATGCTGCCCCATACCCGCTCACAGGCTGTCTCTGACAATTTATTAACTATGTATTTAATAGCTGCTACCGCTATATTCTATTGGCCTGCAGCCCGATTGGCATACAAAAATACGGGGCTCAAACCCGGTAAATTTGCCGTTGGAGCCGATTTCTGGGCCCCCAGAAGCTGCCAGGCACCGCAAAAACGGCCAAGTTGACCTGTTTTTAATATGCAAATAGGCCTGCAGGCCAATAGAATATCGCGGGAGCAGCTACTAAATATATAGTAACTATGTCTGCGCTGCCACAGTCTCGTTCCAGGTCGCGGGGTTGCAACCTACCCGCGTGACGTTGATCGTCGCCGCCGCTACCGCGTGGGCCAATGCGCCTTGCAACACACTGCCCTGCAAACCTGCCGCTACGCTTTGCGGCGACAGCACGCCTTGGCGTTGCAAATAGGCCAGCAGCGCGGCAAAAAAGCAGTCTCCCGCGCCCACCGTGTCTGCCACCGCAATGCCCTGCGGGCTGGCTTGGAAGTACTGTGCGCTGGGGGTGATTAGCCACGCGCCCGCAGCGCCTAGCGTCAACGCAATCAGCGCAGGGCTGTGCGCACCCGGCAGTGACTCGCCCCCAGAACCCAAAACACCCACTGCGCCTGCGGTATTTGCCGCACTCACGGTGTCCCGTAGTAACACGCTGCGCGCCGCACCTACTGGGTCATTCGCCACAAGCGTGGCGTTCACCCCCAGCGCTATCAAGTCATCGTCACTCACCTTCACCACATGTGCCAGGGCGCAGGCGGCCAGCACGCTGGCGCGGTAGGGCAGCAGGTCGGGGCAAACGACGGTGCGCAGATTGGCATCCACCGTGATGCACGCGCCTTGGGCTGCGGCCGCTTGCACCACGGCGCGGGTAGTGGGCCAGTCTTGCGGCACCAGCATCAGGCAGCCGGTGTGCAGCACCTGGGTGGCGGGGGGCAGGGCGGCTATGGCCTGCGCGGCGCTCAGGCTGCGGTCGGCCACGGCCTCGCGGTGGAAGGCGTAGCTGGCTTTGCCTGCGCTGTCTAGCTGCACCACGGCAATCGATGTGGGCAATGCGCTGGGCACGGGGCTGGCCAGCGCCACGCCCTCGGCCAGCAGCAGCTGGCGGAACTGCGCGCCAAAACTATCGTGTGACAAAGGGTTCAAATACGCAGTGGTCAAACCTTGGCGGGCCGCGGCAATGCAAAAATTAAACACCGACCCGCCCAAGCAAGCTTGTGAATCAGAGCGGAGGCTACTTTGTGAGTAAGGACTCACAATAAGGTCGATCAAGGCTTCGCCATAACAGGTCATCATGGCTAAATTAAACCCGAATTCCATGCCCTCAAGACTAGGGTTTACGATAAATAAAACAAATTGATTTATTAAATAAAACCGTGAATAATTCACACAGCCCAATCAGGGCTCAATTGTCCAAACCCTTGTTAGATCCCTCCTAGGAGACCCGTATGTCGTTCACAATGAAAGCTACTTTGGCCTTTGCGGGCCTCGCATTTGCCAGCGGCGCAGCCCTGGCGCAAACGCAGCCTGTGATCGGTTTGATCACCAAAACCGAGACCAACCCCTTCTTTGTGAAGATGAAGGAAGGCGCGCAAGCCGAAGCCAAAAAGATGGGTGCCAAGCTCATGACCGCATCGGGCAAAAAAGACGGCGACACCGCCTCGCAAATCACCGCCATCGAGACCATGACCGCAGCCGGGGTGAAAACCATTTTGATCACCTCCACCGGCGACGCCATCATCCCCGCTGTGAAAAAAGCGCAAGAAAAAGGCGTGCAAGTCATCGCCCTGGACAGCCCGTTTGAAGGCGCAGACGCGCTGTACGCGACCGACAACTACAAGGCCGGTATCTTGATTGGCGAATACGCCAAAGCCGCCTTGGGCGCAACCCCCGCCAAAATCGCCATGCTCGATCTGTTCCCCGGCCACCCCGTGGGCGCGCAGCGCCACAACGGTTTTATGAAGGGCTTTGGCTTGGCTGCGAATGATGCCAAGTCCAACGACCTGTCCAAAACCGCCGAGACCGTGTGCGCGGGCGACACCGATGGCAACCAGGCCAAAGGCCAAACCGCCATGGAAAACTGCCTGCAAAAGAACCCCGACATCAATGTGGTCTACACCATCAATGAACCCGCTGCCGCCGGTGCCTACAACGCACTGAAGAAAGCCGGTAAAGAAAAAGGCGTGATCATCGTCTCGGTAGACGGCGGCTGCGCGGGCGTGAAAGACGTGTCCAAGGGCGTGATTGCCGCTACCTCGCAGCAGTACCCGCTGAAGATGGCCGCCATGGGCGTGGCCGCTGGTGTGGAGTACGCCAAGACCGGCAAAAAAGCCACCGGCTATGTCGACACGGGAGTGACTTTGATCGCCAACAAAATGATCAAAGGCGTAGACGCCAAAGACGTGAAGACCGGCACCGAACTGTGCTGGGGCAAAGCGTAACCTCAGCAGCTTGAAAGGCCAGGGTACTGAAAAACAATGCAGAGCGTGATCCCATGACAAGCCAAACAAGTTCCCCTTGGGCGGCAGTGCCATGGGCGGCCTTGGGGCCATGGATCGCGCTCTTGCTTGCCAGTGCCTTTTTTGCCGTCCAGACGGATCGTTTTCTCACCGGAGAAAACCTCTCTTTGGTGCTGCAGCAAGTGATGGTGGTGGGGGTGTTGGCCATTGGGCAAACCCTCATCATCTTGACTGCCGGTATCGACCTGTCCTGCGGCATGGTGATGGCCCTGGGCGGCATTGTGATGACCAAGTTTGCCACCGACTTGGGCCTGCACCCTGCATTGGCCATGCTGTGCGGCATCGCTATCACCTGTCTGTTTGGTTTGGTCAACGGCCTGCTGGTCACCAAGGTCAAGCTGCCCGCATTTATCGTGACCCTGGGCACCATGAACATCGCCTTTGCCGTCACCCAAATTTACTCCGAGGCGCAAACGGTGAACGATTTGCCGCCCATGCTCACTGCGCTCGGGCAAACCTTTTCCATCGGCAGCACCGAGGTGGCCTGGGGCACCTGCCTGATGATTATTTTGTACGCCCTGGTGTGGCGCGCCTTGGGCGATACCGCGCCCGGGCGGCATGTGTACGCCGTAGGCAACAACGCCGAGGCCGCGCGCTTGTCCGGCATCTCGGTAGATAAAGTGATGATCGGTGTGTACGTGCTGGCCGGTTTCTTTTACGGCCTGGCCGCTGTGCTCTCAGTCGCCCGCACTGGCGTGGGCGACCCGCAGGCGGGGCAAACGGAGAACTTGGACGCCATCACCGCCGTGGTGCTGGGCGGCACCTCGCTGTTTGGTGGGCGCGGCATATTGCTCGGTTCCTTGGTGGGAGCCATCATCGTCGGCGTGTTCCGCAACGGCCTCACACTCATGGGCGTAGCCTCGGTGTACCAAACACTCATCACCGGCATCTTGGTGATCTTGGCCGTGACAGCCGACCAAATGTCGCGCAAAGGGAGCCGATGATGGGCGCACCGCAAGTGATTTTCAAAGCCTCGGGCATCGTCAAGCGCTACGGTGGGGTGACCGCGCTGGACGGCGTGGATTTTGAGCTGCGCGCAGGCGAGATACTGGCCGTGATTGGCGACAACGGCGCGGGCAAAACCTCGCTGATTAAAGTGCTGTCAGGCGCTATCGTGCCCGACGAAGGCACGCTGGAGCTGGACGGCAAGCCGGTGCGTTTTCGCTCGCCCATCGACGCCCGCAAGCATGGCATTGAGACGGTGTACCAAGAGCTGGCCGTTGCACCCGCCATGACGATTGCCGAGAACCTGTTTTTAGGCCGCGAAATCATCAAGCCCGGCTTCTTGAGTAAGCTGTTGCGTTTGATTGACAAAAAGCAAATGCTGCAAGACGCCACCACCCACATGGCCGACTTGAAAATTGGCCTGCGCTCCATGGGCCAGGCGGTAGAAACATTGTCGGGCGGCCAGCGCCAAGGCGTGGCGGTTGCCCGCAGCGCCGCCTTCGCCAAGCACGTGGTCATCATGGACGAACCCACCGCCGCGCTGGGCGTGAAGGAGGGCAATATGGTGCTGGAGCTGATCCGCCGGGTGCGCGACAAAGGCCTGCCCGTCATTTTGATCAGCCACAACATGCCGCATGTGTTTGAGATCGCCGACCGTATCCATGTGCAGCGCCTGGGCAAGCGCGCCGCAGTGCTCAACCCCCAAGCCATCAGCATGAGCGACACCGTGGCCGTGATGACCGGGGCCCTGCCGGTCGAGAAAATTCCAGAGGCCGCCCTTGCTTAAAAATATCGACCCCTTGCTCAGCCCTGAGTTGCTCAAACTGCTGGCCGAAATGGGGCATGAAGACGCGGTGGTGCTGGCCGACGCCAACTTCACCGCCATGCGCTACCGCGCCAGCACCGCCTCGCAAACCGTGGTGCGCTTGCCCGGCATCAGCTTGGTGCGCGCCGCTCGCGCGGTGCTGTCGGTGCTGCCGCTGGGCATCGCACAAGAGAACCCCGTCGCCTACATGCAGGTCAGCGACGCGCCAGCGGGCCACGCCTCCGATGTGCAGCAGCAGGTGATCGACCTCGTGCACCAGGCCGACAGCGCGCATGCGCAGCTGAGCGCGCAGGCTGTGGAGCGCTTTGCGTTCTATGAGCTTGCACAAAAAGCCTATGTGATCGTGCAAACCGGCGAGCTGGCTCCGTATGCCAATTTCATCTTCAAAAAAGGTGTGCTCACCGTTTGATCAGCCCACAAGCTGGCACACTACGCAGGCACCCCAGGTTCAAGATAATTGCTGAAATTTCGCCGTGTTAATTGACTCTCCACCCACCACTGCACCTACCGAGCTAAGGGACGACAAAAGCCCGGTGCACTTCAAGCCGCGCGGCTCCAACCAAATAGGCATGCGCCAGTACAACGAGCGCGTGGTGCTGCATGCCATACGCCTGCACGGCAGCCTGCCCAAGGCTGACCTGGCCCGCCTGACGCAGCTGAGCACCCAAACGGTATCCCTCATCATCGACCGCTTGCATGCCGACGCCTTGGTGGTCAAACAAGAGCCCGTGCGCGGCAAAGTGGGCCAGCCCAGTGTGCCGATGGCGCTGAACCCGGATAGCGCGTTTTCTATCGGCATCAAAATTGGCCGGCGTAACTGCGACACCTTGCTGCTCGACTT
>JAYVDN010000449.1:0-2862 GCA_043749385.1 Polaromonas sp. | reverse complement strand
ACGCACTCATACCCGCCCACCCGCATACTGCAAACGCAGCTCAAAGCACACGCCGTCTTCTACGTTACTTGCGGTGATAGTGCCGCCCATTTTGGCCATATAGGTTTTGGCGACGAAGAGGCCTTGGCCTCGGTTGCCTAGGGCACCTGCGTCTTGTTGGTCAGACACGCCGTATTCAAATATTTTGCCCAGCATGTCATCTGCGATATGGGGGCCTTGGTTGTGAATGGCTACCACTGCCTCGGGGGCTTTGCCTTCGCTGGTGTTCACAGTCAGGGTGATGGCGATGGGGGTGCCGGGCAGGCGGTAGCGCTGGGCGTTGCGCAGGATGTGGGAGACCGCGTCTTCCAGCGAGTATTCATCCGCGCGCACGGTGACGGCTTGTTCTGCGGGGGTGAAGGTGACGCCCTGTATGCCTGCGGCGGCGCTGTTGCTGGCGATGTGGCTTAAAAACTCGTTCACGTCTAGCGTTTGCACGTTGAGCGCGGTGGACTCAAACGCTTCGCTGGGCGACGCGCTACCGTACAGCACGCGCACGGCCTGCTGCATGCGGCTGATGTAGCGGTGCGCGGGGTCGTCCACGCTGCCGTGCAGCACCATCAGGGATTGCAGGGGCGACATGATCTCGTGGCCCACGGCGTGCCAGGTGTCCTTTTCTTGCGCAACGCGGATATGCTCACGGCGCACGTCTTCGTTCACGCGTTGCAACAGGTCTTGCAGGCCGCCTGCCAACACGCCCAGCTCGTCGCCGCCGCGCAGGTCGCTCAGGTCTACGGCGCTCAGGTTGTCGCCGGCCACGGTGGACTTCACACCCTTGGACACTGTGGCCGCGCGGCGCGTGAGCTCGGTGATGCGGCGGATGATGCTGAGCTCGATAGCCAACCAGGTGAGGAAGATGGCCAGCAGCATGGCACCTACAAACCACGACACGCGGGTGGCTACCGCCGTGAGGGTTTTGTTGACGGTGCGGATGTCGCCGGTCAAGGTGAGTTCATAGCGGCCCAGCGGGGTGCTGATGGTGTCTTGGCTTTGGATCGGCGCGTCGAAACCGTCAACTTCCAGCCTGCGGATGAGTTGCCCTATCAAGGGCGACAACTGCTCGGTGCGCTCTGCGCCTGCGAGGTTGATGATGTCGGCGCTGTTGCTGGCCGCGCCCAGCTTGCGCACGCGCAGCTTCTCGCCAGGCAAGAGCAAGGGGGTGAGCTCCGACCAAGAGAACGGCGCGGTGGCACCGGTAGCGTTGCTGTCAAATAGGGCTGCTAAGTTGGCTAACGGGTTGGTAGTGACCGTGGTGACGGTGTTATCGCCTGGGCTGCTTACGATATTCGGACTCGGCGCCAGCATCTCCACCCGCACTTTGATTTGGTCTAAATCTGCCGGTGGCCAGACAATCGCGTTGGGCGCTTTTTGGTAGATGGCTTCGCGAAACAGCTCGATCGGCAGGCGCACGCTGACGAAGGCGCGCTTGGTGCAGGTGGCGGCATCTTGCGCCTGCGCAACGCCAGTAGAAACACTGCTTGCTTCTACACAGCGCCCGTCTTGCCACAGCCAGCCTCGAAAGTCGCGCAATGGGCGGGTGGTGGGGGTGATGGGGCCGTTGTCCACAAAGCCCACCAAGCGGCCACGCACATTGCCCAGATTGGCGGCGTTGGCGTTGTCGGGGGTGATCTCAAACGGTGCTATCCAGCGAAACTGCTCGCCGCGCATGTCTACCGTGATGCGGGCGCGGTGCGACAGACTCAAATCCAACTCACCCGAGATGTGGGGCACCAGCGCGCCAGAGTTAAAGCTGCCCACGGCGTAGATAAAGCCGCCTGCAAACGGGTTGTTGCCAATAGCTACGCACATGGAGGCTGCATCGGGGTATTGCACCAGACAGCCCGCCATTTCTACGGCTTGCTGGGCCTTGTTTCTATCGTCAAAGTCCAGCGCCGAGAAAGGCAACACCACGGGGCGCAGCGGCGTGACAGCGCCTGTGTAGGCGTTGGGGTTAAGCAGCACCAGCTGGCCGGTGGGGTGGCGCAGCTTGGTCGCAATTTGGGCTTGGTTCTTTTTAAAGCCGTCTTGGTAGTTGCGGTAGCTGCGCTCTTTTTCGTCTTGCAGCACGGCCAAGGCCAGGGCTATCGTTGCCAATGCCAGCAGTAAAAACGTGCCGCGAAAAAACACCCGCAGGCGAAACGGCACCCGCGTGGGGAGCAGCCGGTTTACGTCCAGCCCGCCCTGTAGGTAGCCGGGCAGCTTCACGCTTTGCCCTTGGTAGCAGCCGTTACAGGTGCGGTGGCCTCAGCCCAACGAAAGCCGCGCATGGGCACGTTTTCTATGCCGTCAAACTGTGCATCCAGCTCTTTAAAGGCATCGCGTATGGTGCTGACGTGCTTGCGGATGTTGTCGCGGTTGCGGCCGCTTTTAACTACTTTGTACAGGTCGTCATAGCTCACCACTTCGCCACGGCGGGCGTGCAATGCCGCCAAGATGCGCTGGGCTGTGAGCGGCAGGTTCACGCGTTGGCCGCGCCACAAGGCCGTGTTTTGGCGCAGCGGGTCTAGCTGCAGCTCTTCGCTGCTCACTACGGGCGCGGCGGCTGCGGGCTTGGCTTTGGCGCTGCGCAAAATATCCAGAAAGGTATCGACAAAGTCGGCCTCTTCAAAGGTGGTTTTTTGCAGGTAGTCCCATGCGTCCAGTGCCTTCATGATGCTGCGGTAAATGGCCGCTGGCATGGCAGACACCACCAGCACGGGCGTGGCGCGCTGCTTATTGATGGCATTGATGATGGCCACGCCCGCATGGCGCTCGCGGCCCAGCTCAATATCAAGCACCACAGCGTCGTAGTCTTCGCGGGCAATAGCGGCCTCGGCGTCGTCG
>JAYVDN010000448.1:0-2604 GCA_043749385.1 Polaromonas sp. | reverse complement strand
GGCGGCAACATCGGCACGCAGGCGGCCGCCAGAGCGCCCAAGGATGGCCACACTTTGCTGATGACCATCAGCAGCAGCCAAGCGATTAACCCGGCGCTGTACAAGAACGCGGGCTTTGACCCGGTGAAAGATTTCACCCCCATTGGCTTGATCGGTGCGGTGCCCAATGTGCTCTTGGTGCATCCGTCCTTCCCCGCCAAGAACGTGGCCGAGCTGGCCGCGCTAGCCAAGGCCAAACCCAAGTTCTACCAATACGCCTCCGCTGGCAACGGTACGCTGAACCACCTGCTGGGCGAGATGCTGGGCAGCATGGCGGGTATTGACTTGCAGCATGTACCCTACAAAGGCGTGGCCCCGGCGCTCAACGATGTGCTGGGCGGCCAACTGCCCATGCTGTTTGCCAGCCTGCCCTCGTCTCTGGCGCACATTAAAGCCGGTAAGCTGCGCGCCTTGGCCGTCAGCAGCCCGGCGCGCTCACCCGTGCTGCCCGAGGTGCCGACCATCGGCGAGACGGTGCCTGGCTACAGCGGTACTTTGTGGATTGGCCTGTTTGCGCCGGTAGGCGCTCCGCCCGAGGTACTGGCGCAACTGCGCGCGGGTATGGTCAAGGCGATGGCCGCCAAAGACCTGCGTGACAAATTGGAACATCAAGGCGTGGAGCTGGCAGGCGCGGCAGACAAGCCAGTCTCGCCCGAGCAGTTTGCTGCGCTGCTCCAAGACGATATTGTCAAGTGGGCCCGCATCGTCAAATCGTCTGGCGCGTCGGTGGACTGATGATGGGCACGCAGGCGGTGGGCACGGATACCCGCAGCATCGACGCTGCTATGCTGACCCACTTGCAAACCTGGGTGGGTAAAACCGAGGTGTTGCACGACCTGGTTACTGCTGCCCCCGTGAGCGGCTTGTCGGCCACACTAGACCGCGCTGATGCGCCGCCCACGCCCGGCACGCCACTGCCGCCGCTATGGCATTGGCTGTATTTTCTACCCCAGCACCAACAAAGCCTTTTGGGCGCGGACGGGCATGCGCAGCGCGGCGGTTTTTTGCCGCCCGTGCCCTTGCCGCGCCGCATGTGGGCGGGTGGCCGCTTGCAGTGGCGCTCTAGCAACCCGCTGGTGGTGGGTGATGCGGTGCATCGGATGTCGCGCATTGCCAGCGTGAAGCACAAGGCTGGGCGCACGGGGGACTTGGTGTTTGTTCTCGTGAAGCATGAAGTGCACAACGTACGGGGGCTTGCATTGACCGAAGAACACGACATTGTTTATCGTGCTAACGTGGCCCCCACGCTCGGCACTGGCGTGTCCTCGCTGCCCCCCGAGGGGGCCCTCGCGCCTAGGGGCGGCCCGTCGGCGCTCGATCCCGCTTCAGCAGATAGTGCCGCATGGAGTATGCAAATAAAGCCCGACGACGTGCTGCTGTTTCGCTACTCGGCGCTCACCTTCAACGGTCACCGCATCCACTATGACCGCCGCTATGTGACCGAGGTAGAAGGCTACCCAGGCCTGATCGTGCACGGGCCCCTGATAGCCACCATGCTGATCGATCTGCTGCGGCGCCACATGCCCAAAGCCCATGTCCTGGGCTTTGAGTTTCGTGCCGTGCGCCCCGTGTTTGATATTGCGCCCTTCAAAGTGCATGGCAAACCCAGTGCAGACGGCAAAACCGTGCAACTATGGACCGAGGACCACGAAGGCTGGCTTACCATGCAGGCCACGGCCACACTAACGACCCCCCCATGAAAACCCACATCCCCACTGCCGACACACACCAAGAGCTGCGCGAAGCCTTGCGCAGCCAGCTTGCACAGTTTGACTCCGCCTACTGGCAAGCAGTAGACCATGCACGCGGCTACCCCGAGACCTTTGTCAAAGCGCTGACCGATGCGGGCTGGCTGGCTGCGCTGATCCCCACCGAATACGGTGGCTCAGGCCTAGGCTTGGCCGAGGCTTCGGTGATCATGGAAGAGATCAACTTTGCCGGCGGCAACGCAGGCTCTTGCCACGGCCAGATGTACAACATGGGCACGCTCTTGCGCCACGGCTCGGCCGCGCAAAAGCAGCTCTACCTGCCGCAAATCGCCAGTGGCGCGCTGCGCCTGCAGTCCATGGCCGTGACCGAGCCGAGCACGGGCACCGACACCACCCAGCTCAAAACCACAGCGGTCAAAAAAGGCGACCGATATGTGGTGAACGGGCAAAAAGTATGGATCTCACGCATCCAGCATTCCGACCTGATGATCTTGCTGGCGCGCACCACGCCGCTGGCCCAGGTGGCCAAAAAATCCGAAGGCATGTCGATCTTTATCGTCAACCTCAAAGACGCGCTAGGCAAAGGCATGACCGTGCAGCCGATTGCCAATATGGTCAACCACGAAACCAATGAAGTCTTTTTTGACAACCTGGAGATTCCTGCCGAGAACCTGATTGGCGAAGAAGGCAAGGGCTTTAAATACATCCTGGACGGCCTGAACGCCGAGCGTACCTTGATAGCGGCCGAGTGCATTGGCGACGCCTACTGGTTCATCGACAAAGCCCGCCGCTACGCCAGCGAGCGCGTGGTGTTTAACCGCCCCATCGGCCAAAACCAAGGCGTGCAGTTCCCCAT
>JAYVDN010000447.1:0-7017 GCA_043749385.1 Polaromonas sp. | reverse complement strand
CTTGCCTTTGGGCTTTAGCACCCGGCACATCTCGGCCAAGGCGGCATCTTTGTGTGTCATATTGCGCAGGCCAAAGGCAACCGTGACGATGTCAAAACTGTTGTCGGCATAGGGCAGCTTCTCAGCGTCGCACACCATCGTGGGCAAATGCACACCTGCGTCTACCAAGCGGTCACGCCCTACGCGCAGCATGGCCTCGTTGATATCGGTATGCACTACCTGGCCGCTGCGACCTACTTTTTTGGCAAATGCCAGCGCCAAATCGCCCGTGCCACCCGCGATGTCCAGCACCCTGGAGCCTTCGCGCGCGCCCGAGACCATGATGGTGTAGGCCTTCCACGCGCGGTGCAGGCCCATCGACATCAGGTCGTTCATGACATCGTATTTAGCGGCGACCGAATCGAACACGCCTCGCACATGCTTGGCTTTGTCTTTTTCGTCAACGGTTTGGAAACCAAAGTGGGTGGAGCTCATGGTGGAGATATTACCAAGCGGCTACGACAAAACGTGGCACAACCTGTTAACCGTGAGGGATATGCCCTATTTTTGCCGCATATCTGTCGTATTTATAGATAAATCGGCCTGCAGCGCAATAAAATATTGCGGGAGCAGCTACTAATTTAATAGTAATCTACGGTCTGTCAATGGCTATGGCCGCAGCTGCTGCCGCCAGCCTCGACCATCGGAGCATCGCGCTCAGCGCCCGCAGCGGTCAAACGCGCTTGGTACTGCGACCACAGCGCATCTTGGTCGGCGCCCAGGTGGTAGAGGTAGTCCCAAGAGAAAATCCCGCTTTCATGCCCATCGGTAAACACGGGTTTGACCGCATAGTTACCCACGGGTTCGAGCGATTGCAAACCCACCAGCCGCTTGCCGGTTTGCAGCACCTCTTGGCCGGGGCCGTGGCCTTGCACCTCGGCCGACGGTGAATACACCCGCATCAACTCCAGGGGAATGTTGAAGCGCGATCCATCAGAAAAGCTAATTTCCAAGGCCCGGCTTTGCTGGTGCACCGTGATGTCGGTGGGGGTCGGGGTGTCTTTGGTTAATCCTGCCATTGGGGTGTCTCCAGTGTGTGTCTCGAATATGGGGGTTATACCAGCACGCGCTCAATGCCGCCGCTGTTGGCCGCCGCCACGTAGGTGGGCATCCACTCCTCACCCAGTATCTGTTTGGCCATCTCGACCACGATGTAGTCGGCCTCCAGCAGACCGTTTTTCAGGTCAGCACCGTAGCGCGACAGACCGGTCAGGCAGGCCGGGCAGGAGGTGAGGATTTTGACGTTGTCTTTCTCGCCTACCAAGCCTTGCGCGCGCAAATCGGCCTCGCCCTTCAAAATCTCTTCTTCCTTGCGAAAGCGAATTTGCGTGGAAATATCGGGCCGGGTGGCGGCCAGGGTGCCCGCCTCGCCGCAGCAGCGGTCGGACTTCATCACCGCATCGCCCATCAGGGCTTTGACGGTTTTCATGGGTTCTTGCAGCTTCATCGGGCTGTGGCAGGGGTCATGGTACAAGTAGGCACCGGGGCCTTTGCCGCCGGTTTGCAGGGTGATGCCTTTTTCCAGCAAATACTCGTGGATGTCGATGATGCGGCTGCCGGGGAAGATTTTGTCAAACTGGTAGCCCTGCAACTGGTCGTAGCAGGTGCCGCAGCTGACGACCACGGTTTTAATGTCCAGGTAGTTCAGCGTATTGGCCACGCGGTGGAACAGCACCCGGTTGTCGGTGATCATCTTGTCGGCTTTGTCAAACTGGCCCGCGCCGCGCTGGGGGTAGCCGCAGCACAGATAGCCTGGCGGCAACACGGTTTGCACGCCCGCATGCCAGAGCATGGCCTGGGTGGCCAAGCCCACTTGGCTGAACAACTTTTCAGACCCGCAACCGGGGAAGTAAAACACTGCCTCGGTGTCGGCTGTGGTGGCTTTCGGATCACGAATGATGGGCACGTAGTTGGCGTCTTCAATGTCCAACAAAGCGCGTGCGGTTTTCTTGGGCAAACCGCCGGGCATTTTTTTGTTGATGAAGTGGATCACCTGCTCTTTGATGGGCGCTTTGCCCACCGTGGCGGCCGGTTGGGCAGTTTGCTTTTTGGCCAGGCCGCGCAGCAGGTCGTTGCCCAGATGCTGGGCCTTCACGCCCCAGTCAAACACCAGGGTGCGCACCGCGCTGACCACGGCGGGGTTGGTGGCGCTCATGAAAAACATGGCCAGGTCGGAGCCGGGGTTAAAGCTCTTTTTACCCATCTTGCGCAGCAGATTGCGCATGTTCATCGACACCTCGCCAAAGTCAATGTCTACCGGGCAGGGGCTCAGGCATTTGTGGCAGACGGTACAGTGGTCGGCCACGTCTTCAAACTCCTCCCAGTGCTTGATGGAGATGCCGCGCCGGGTTTGCTCTTCGTACAAAAAGGCTTCGACGAGCAGCGAGGTGGCAAGGATTTTATTACGTGGGCTGTACAGCAGGTTGGCGCGCGGCACATGGGTGGCGCACACCGGCTTGCATTTGCCGCAGCGCAGGCAGTCTTTCACGCTGTCAGCTATCGCGCCGATATCGCTTTGCTGCATGATGAGCGATTCGTGGCCCATCAAACCGAAGCTGGGGGTGTAGGCGTTGGTCAAATCGGCAAAAAACGACTCTTCGAAGCCATTTTTAATAGCCTTTTGGGCCTCTAGCCCTTTAGAATATCGCGGGGGCAGCTCACTATTTCGTAGCAATTTACCTTTGTTAAAACGTCCCTCTGGGTCGATTCTGGCTTTGTAATCGGCAAACGGTTGCAGCTCAGCGTCGGTCAAAAACTCCAGCTTGGTAATGCCAATGCCGTGCTCGCCCGAGATCACGCCGTCCAGGCTGCGGGCCAGCACCATGATGCGTGCCACGGCGTCGTGCGCGGTGTGCAGCATGTCATAGTCATCGCTGTTGACGGGAATGTTGGTGTGCACATTGCCGTCGCCTGCGTGCATGTGCAAGGCCACCCACACGCGGCCTTTGAGCACTCGCTTGTGGATCGCCTGGCATTCGTCCATGATGGGTTTGAACGCGCCGCCGGTGAAAATGTTGGCCAAAGGTGCGCGTAGCTGGGTCTTCCAGCTGGCGCGCAGGCTGTGGTCTTGCAGTTGGGTAAATTTGCTGTCTACATCCACCAGCCATCCAGCCCACAGGGTGCGCACTTCCTGGATAAGGGCGGCCGCTTGGCTGACCCGCTCTTGCAGCATTTCTGCGGAGGGGATGTCGTTGGCATCGTCATGTTTGCCCAGTGGCAAATTGCCGTGCTCAAAGAACGCTTCCAGCTCGTCGCACAGCTTGATTTTGTTACGCAGGGAGAGCTCAATATTGATGCGCTCGATGCCATCGGTGTACTCGGCCATGCGCGGCAGCGGGATGACCACGTCTTCGTTGATCTTGAAGGCGTTGGTGTGTTTGCTGATCGCTGCGGTGCGCTTGCGGTCGAGCCAGAACTTCTTGCGCGCTTCCGGACTGATAGCAATAAAGCCTTCACCACTGCGCGAGTTGGCTATGCGCACCACCTCGCTGGTGGTGCGGGCTACGACGTCGGCATCGTCGCCGGCAATGTCGCCAAACAATACCATCTTGGGCAGGCCGCCGCGTTTGCTCTTGGTGGCGTAGCCCACAGCCTTCAAATAGCGGTCGTCCAAATGCTCCAGGCCCGCCAGCAAGACGCCGGTGCGCTTTTGCTCGGCAAACATGTAGTCTTTGATCTCCACAATCGAGGGCACCGCATCTTTGGCGTTGCCAAAAAACTCCAGGCACACGGTGCGGGTGTGCTGGGGCATTTTGTGCAATATCCAGCGTGCGCTGGTAATCAGGCCGTCGCAGCCTTCTTTTTGGATGCCGGGCAAGCCGCTTAAAAACTTGTCGGTCACATCCTTGCCCAGGCCTTCTTTGCGGAAGGTTTTGCCGGGGATGTCCAGGCGCTCGGTCTTGAGCAGTTTTTTGCCACCCGCGTCAAAGTACTTCAGCTCAAAGCTGGCCATCTCGGCATCGTGGATCTTGCCCAAGTTGTGGTTGATGCGGGTGACCTCCAGCCACTGCGCGTCGGGGGTTACCATGCGCCATGACGCCAAATTATCCAGAGCGGTGCCCCAGAGCACCGCTTTTTTGCCGCCCGCGTTCATGGCGATGTTGCCACCAATGCAACTGGCCTCGGCGCTGGTGGGGTCTACCGCAAAGACAAAGCCTGCGCGGTCAGCGGCATCGGCCACACGTTGGGTGACCACACCGGCTTCTGTCCACACGGTGGCCACGGGCTCGTTCAAACCAGGCAGCAAGACCTTTTCGACCTCGTGCATGGCCTCTAACTTTTCGGTGTTGATGACCGCTGACTTCCAGGTCAGTGGTATCGCGCCGCCCGTGTAGCCGGTGCCGCCGCCACGCGGAATGATGGTCAGGCCCAGCTCGATACAGGCTTTCACCATGCCCGCCATCTCGGCTTCGGTGTCCGGCGTGAGCACGACAAACGGGTATTCCACGCGCCAATCGGTTGCGTCGGTCACATGGCTCACACGGGAGAGGCCGTCGAACTTGATGTTGTCTTTGGCGGTGACTTTGCGCAGCACGCTGGTGGTGCGCTTGCGCAGGTCGTAGACCTGCGAGAAAGACTCGTAAAACGACTTTAAACAGGCTTTGGCAGCGTCCAGCAGCTCGCCCACCTTGGCGTCGCGCGCAGGGTCAGCCGCTGGCGTGCGGCGCTTTTCTACCTCGTTTAACCGGTGCTCCAGCGCATCTGCCAGTTGCTTGCGCCGTTTGGGGTTGTCCAGCAAATCGTCTTGCAAATACGGGTTGCGCTGCACTACCCAAATGTCACCCAACACCTCGTAGAGCATCCGGGCGGAGCGCCCGGTTTGACGCTCATCGCGCAGACCCTGCAGCACGTTCCAAGCTTGCGCACCCAGTAGCCTGATGACGACTTCGCGGTCAGAAAACGAGGTGTAGTTGTAGGGAATTTCGCGCAGGCGCGGGGTGTCTTCGGCCAGGGCCGTGAGCTGGTGCAAAGGAGTCGGTGCGTTCATGGAGTCTTCTGAGTCCCTGAGAAATTAAATCAAAATCGCGTGATAGCGTAAACCCTAAGCGTACAGCATTCGCTTGCATTTTGGCCTTTGCGAGCGCTTTGCCCTTGCAAGTTAAAGCACAATCTGCGCAAAAATGGCTTCAGGAAGCCTCGGTCTTGGTACTGTCGGCTTCTTCTGGCGGCTTGGCAGCCTTGACAAAGTAGCTGGCGGCAAGGATGCCAGCCTCATACAACACATACATAGCCCCGGCCAAAGCGATCTGCGAGGCGATGTCGGGCGGAGTGACTATGGCGGCAAACACGGTAGCGCCCACCAAGAAGTAGCCTCGGTATTCCTTAAGCTGCTTGACAGTCACCATGTTAAAGCGGGTCAGCAAAATCACGATGATAGGCACCTGAAAGGCCAGACCAAAGGCGATGTACAGACTGAGTATGGTCTCGACATAGCTGGCGACGTCTGGCGTGGCAGACACCGATGCGGGGGTGAATTTTTGCAGAAACTCAAACATCTTGTCCAGCACCAGGAACTGCACAAAGGCGATGCCTGTGTAGGCCAAAACGCTGCCCATGATAATCATAGGGAAAGCAAACTTTTTCTCGTGGCTGTACAGACCAGGCGCGACAAACATCCACATTTGGTACATCAGCCATGGCAGCGCCAGCAGCACCGCGCCCATCATCAACACTTTGAGCGGCACAAAAAACGGTGAGAACACGCCCACCGCAATCAGCTTGGAGCCGGGCGGCATATGCGCCATGATGGGCTTGGCCACCAGGTCAATCATGCCGCTGGGGCCGGGGTAGACGGCCAAAATTATCGTAGCGATGATCAGGCCGTAAACGCAGTACAGCAGCCGGTCACGCAGCTCCATGAGGTGCGCCACAAAGGGCTGCTCGGTGCCAGCCATCTCGTCGTCTTTGTTGGGCATTGTCATGGAGTGGAATACTTCAGAGCCACATCCAAATTACATTGGATCTGACCCCATAAAATTAAACTAATTGAATTTGACGGGGCGGTACTTGGCTACGCGCGCAGCACCCGAGAGGGCTTTACTGCGCACGCCATTGCGGGCTTTGTACCATTGGGGCATGGCACCTACTTTGGTGCGCCACTTCTTTTTGGGGTGTTTGTACTCGGGGTAGCTGACATAGGGCTCAGCCAGCGGTTTGTAGGCCTCACCCGTTGCGTCTGACCACGATTTTTCAAACTCGCTGGCGTTGGTTTGGATGGAGTTTTCTACATCGCGGGCGGCACCTTCCACGCCTTCTTTCATTTTCTTGAGCTCTTCCAGGTCCATCGAGCGATTGACCTCGGATTTGACATCGGCCACATAGCGCTGGGCTTTGCCCAGCAGCGCGCCCACCGTGCGGGCTACGCGCGGGAGTTTTTCAGGGCCGATCACGATCAGCGCTACAGCGCCGATCAGGGCGATCTTGGAGATGCCTAAATCAATCATTAGGGCCAATCATGGGTAAGAAACAGCGCAAACCAGCGATCTGCTTACGACTTGTGCTTGGCTTCAACGTCGATGGTCTCTTTAGATGCGTTAGCGGCAGTGCCCGCTGCATTGGACACTTGGCCCGCGACACTTTCGGGTTTGTCGGCCGCAGCTTCGCTGCCGGTCTTCATGCCGTCTTTGAAGCCTTTGACGGCGCCACCTAAGTCCGAGCCCATGTTTTTGAGCTTTTTGGTGCCAAACACCAAAACGACGATGAGCAAAACGATGCCCCAATGCCAAATAGATAAACCACCCATAGCAAACTCCTTAACTGCAAACGTTGAACAGAATATGTGATTTTAGTCGGTATATGGGCTCTTAGCCCTTGAGCCAGGGTCTTGGCCCGCCCATGACATGGATATGCAGATGGTGCACGTCTTGCCCGCCCTCTGCGCCGGTGTTGGTGACAATGCGAAATCCACCCTCCGGATAGGGCCTGCAGCCCTGCTCCAGCGCCAGCTTGGGGGCCAGCGCCATCATGCGGCCCAGCAGC
>JAYVDN010000446.1:0-11153 GCA_043749385.1 Polaromonas sp. | reverse complement strand
ATGCCAACCGCTATGTGTATGCCACCTACCCGGCCGAGTTTGTGGTGTGGAAAGAGCTGTTCAGCGCACCCGACAGCATGCGCAAGCGCACCGCACTGGCGCTGTCAGAGTTCTTCGTAGCCTCCATGCAAACCGCTGAGTTTGATTGGCGCGGCCATGCCTACGCCAGCTGGTGGGACATGCTCAGCCGCAATGCCTTTGGCAACTATCGGCAGTTGCTGGAAGATGTCACGCTGCACCCTGCGATGGGGTATTACCTCAACACCAAAGGCAACCAAAAAGAAAATACCGCCACCGGCCGTGTACCTGATGAGAACTATTCCCGCGAGGTCATGCAACTCTTCACCATTGGCGTGCTCCAGCTCAACCTGGACGGCACACCCAAACTGGGCGGCGATGGCAAGCCACTGGAGAGCTACACCCAAGACGATGTGACTAACCTGGCCCGAGTATTCACCGGCTACGACTTTGACACCTCGGACGGCGCGCGCCTGCCGGTGATCAAAGCCGATGGCACGCCAGAGACCTTCACATCACTCAGCCGTGACTTCACGCGTAAACCCATGGCGCTTACCGCTGCACGGCACTCCACCTTGGAGGCCAAATTTTTAGGTGCCACCGTGGCGGCCGGCACCACGGGCCCAGCCGCTTTGAAAACGGGGCTAGACACCTTGTTTAACCACCCCAATGTCGGCCCCTTCTTTGGCAAGCAAATGATCCAGCGCCTGGTCACCAGCAACCCCAGCAAAGCCTATGTGGCCCGCGTGGCGGCCGCCTTTAACAACAACGGCGCGGGCGTGCGCGGCGACATGAAGGCCGTGTGGACTGCTATCTTGCTGGACGACGAAGCCCGTGGCCCGCAGGGGCTGGCCGACCCCGGCTTTGGCAAGCTGCGTGAACCCATGCTGCGCCTGGTGCAGTGGGGGCGCAGTTTTAACGCCACTTCGGCGGCTGGATCATGGAAGATGTTTGACCTGTCCAACCCCGCCACCCAGCTGGGCCAAAGCCCGCTGCGCTCACCCTCGGTGTTTAACTTTTTCCGCCCCGGGTTTGTGCCGCCCAGCACCGCGCTGGCCGCCAGCAAAACGCCTGCGCCAGAGTTTCAGTTGGTCAACGAGACCAGCGTGGGCGGCTACCTTAACTACATGCAAGGCGTGATTCGCACCGGCATTTTTTGCCCCGAGCCCACCTTGGTTGAAGCCGCCTTTCGCAATTACCTTCCCGATGTCATCAGCAGCTACACACCCGAGCTGGCGCTGGTAGGCGACGCAGCGGCTTTGGTGGCCCGCATGAACCTGATTCTGTGCGCTGGCCAGCTCTCTAGCGCCACCCAAAGCACCATGGTTGCGGCGCTCAACGCCACCCCTATCACCGCTACCAGCACCGCCAGCCAAAAGCTCGATCGCGTGTGCGCAGCCGTGCTGCTGGTGATGGCCTCACCCGAGTATCTGGTTCAAAAATAAACCTGCTCCCGCACTGCCCTACACCTGCAGTCCACCCGCCGCACACCTGCCACACCACCCACCGCGTAAAGAACTCCACACTATGCACCTCCTCCAACCCCATGCCCACAGCCGCCGCGCTTTCCTGCGACGCTCCGCCCAGCTCGCCTTTACTGGCGCAGCACTGCCCACCGCGCTCAATTTGGCCGCGATGGGCGAAGCGGCGGCTTTCAATGCGCCTAGCGGCAGCTACAAAGCCTTGGTGTGCGTGTTTCTATTTGGCGGCAACGACTACGGCAACACCGTAGTCACCTACGACGACCCCAGCTACAACGCCTACAGCACCATCCGTGGTGGCGGTGCAGGGCAGACTGCCGGGGGCATTGCACTGGCCAAGGCCAGCCTCACGCCCACCTTGCTCAGCCCCACCACCGCGCTGCCCGGCGGCAGGCAGTATGCCCTGCACCCCAGCATGACGGGCCTGGCCGGTTTGTTCAATGCCGGGCAGGCTGCGGTGCAGCTCAATGTCGGCCCCTTGGTGGTGCCCATGACCAAGGCGCAATACCAGGGCAGCAACCGCGTGCTGTACCCGCTGCCTCCCAAACTGTTTTCGCATAACGACCAGCAGTCCATCTGGCAGTCGTCCTCGCCAGAGGGTTCCACCATTGGCTGGGGCGGTAACATCGGCGACCTGGCACTGGCATCTAACACCAACTCCTTGTTCACTTGCATCTCGATCACCGGCAACGCGGTGTTCCTGGCAGGCGACTCTGCGCTGTCCTACCAGGTCAGCACCGGCGGTGCGGTCAAGATCAACAGTGTGGTCAACAACGTGTACGGCTCTGCCGCTGTCAAAACCGCCATGGGCCAGCTGACGCAGCAAGCGCGCAGCCATGTGCTGGAGAACGAATACAACACGGTGGCGAAGCGGGCCATTGGCTCAGAAGGGCTGATCACGTCAAGCATTGGGGCGGGCAGCGCGCTGGGCACGGGCGCTGAGTTCGCACCGCTCAACGCGCTACCCACCAACAACTCCCTAGGCTCGCAGCTCAAAATGGTCGCGCGTCTGATCGCGGCGCGCGCCAGCTTGGGTACCAAGCGGCAGGTGTACTTTGTCTCGCTCGGTGGCTTTGACAACCACGATTTTTTGCTCACCAACCACGTCACCAACCTGACCCGCGTGAGCGAGGCCATGACGGCCTTCTACCAAACCACCGCCAACCTGGGCGTTGCCAACGATGTCACGGCCTTTACGGCGTCCGACTTTGGCCGCACTCTGACGTCCAACGGCGACGGCTCTGACCACGGCTGGGGCAGCCACCACTTTGTCGTGGGCGGTGCCGTGCAGGGCAAATCGTTCTCCGGTTATGCACCCCCCGTGGGCAATGGCAACACCGCAACGGAAGCCGACCAATGGCATGTGGGCCAAGGCCGTTTGCTGCCTACCACCTCGGTAGACCAGTACGCCGCCACCCTGGCCGGCTGGTTCGGCGTAGAGCCCACCGAGATGGCGGGCATCTTGCCCAACCTGCGCAACTACGGCGGCGTAGCCAGCGCTGCGACCGGCGGCATTGCTTACCCGACGAACTTGGGCTTCATGAAGCCGGTGCCTTAGGGTTTTTAAACGTCCCGAAACTCAAGGCACCGACTGAGTGTGAGTGTGCCTGCGTTCGAAAGCATTTGAACCGACTCTTGTGCTGTGCTCGCTGTGGCACTTGTTGTACTCAGCGCTGCCGGGAAATACCTGCAGACTTGCTAAACAGTTTGTCCCCAAACAGCGCCGCAGCCAATGCGCTGACCACCAAGACCACTCCGGCCCACTGCCACAGGCTCACCTGCTCGCCCAAAATCAACATGCCCGCCGCAATGCCTACTACCGGCACGCCCAGGCTCAGCGGGGCAACGCGGTTGGCGCTGTGGCGTTTGAGCAATGCTGTCCACATGGCGTAGGCTGTGACGGTGGCCACCCAGCCCAGGTAGGCAATGCCCAGCCAGGAGCTGGCGCGCGCGCTGGTCCACTGCCAGCGCAGCGCCGGGTCGTCCATCAGGGTGCTGAAAATGACAAAAGGGATGACCGGCACCAACGATGTCCAGACAATGAAGGCCAGCGGGTCGTAGCTGGGGTTTTCTTGCTGGGCCTTGCGGGCCACGACGTTAGACACCGCCCAGGAGGCCGCTGCGCCCAGATTGAGCATGAAGGCCAGCACCGTCACCGTGCTGATGCCGCGGGCTTGGGCATCGACAAAATGCATAGCAAAGCAGGCCAAGCCTACTGCTGCCAAGACCAAGCCCAGCACCTGCGCGGCCTTGCGCCGCTCGCCCAGTAGCAGCACACCAAACAGCGCGGTAAAAAACACCTGCGTCTGCATCAGCACCGAAGCCAGCGAGGCTGTCATGCCAAACTGCAAGGCGGTGAACAGCAGACCAAACTGGCCCACACCTTGGCACAGGCCATACAGCAGCACCCATTTGAGCGCCACCCGGGGCGGCTTGATAAAAAACAGCAAGGGCACCGCGGCAAACAGAAAGCGCGCCGCACCCATTTGAAAGGCCGTGAAGTCGCGCATCGCAAACTTCATCACCACAAAGTTCATGCCCCAAATAACGATGATGGCGAGCGCGAAGGCGCTGTCGCGCGGAGAGAATTTCAGTGGCATCTGGGAGGTTTCAGGTGGGAGCTTTGGGGTGGGAGGCTATGGGCTGGGCGCATGCGCATGGCGCCGCGGTGCGCAGACCTTGCGCGGGCAGTCTTGTGCGTCAGCCCAGACGGGCCATGGCCTCGCCCAGGCGGATCGGCCGCGCCGCTTGCCACTCTGGGTTAAAGCCCAGCGGCTTGCCGCCAGGCATTTTGGGCCACAGCATGACCACGGTAGAGCCCAATAAAAAGCGGCCCATCTCGTCACCTTGCTTGAAGGTGATGGCCGCCGAGTCTGTTTCGTCGCCATAACGCCACTGGCGCACCTGCCCCGTGCGCCGCGGGTTGACCACACCATGCCAGGTGGTGGCCATGCTGCCGACGATGGTGGCACCCACCAGCACGTTGACAAACGGCCCGTGCGGCGTGTCAAACACACACACCACGCGCTCGTTGCGGGCAAACAGCCCCGGCACGCCGCGGGCCGTGGTGGGGTTGACCGAGAACAAATCGCCCGGCACATAGATCATGCGGCGCAACGTGCCTGCACACGGCATGTGGATGCGGTGGTAGTCCTTGGGGCTCAGGTACAGGCAGGCAAAGTGGCCGTCGTCAAACTGCGCGGCCAGCTCTGCGTCACCACCGACCAAGGCGCGTGTGCTGTAGTGGTGGCCCTTAGCCTGAAAAATCTGGTCACGCTCAATGCGGCCAAACTGGCTGATCGCTCCGTCCACAGGGCACACCCAGTCGGCCTGCGCCAAGGGGCGGGCACCGTCTTTCAAAGCGCGGGTGAAGAATTCGTTAAACGTCGCATAGCTGGTCGGCTCGGGTTGCGCGGCCTCGGCCATGTTGACGCTGTAGCGCGCAATGAAGTCCCGAATAATCCACTGCGTGATGCTGCCCCAGCGCCCGCCCGCTACAAAGCCTGCGAATTGGGTCAACGCTTTTTTGGGCGTGAGGTATTGGGGAATTACGGCTAGGGCTTCGGACACAGTGTTTTCTCATTCCATCGCAGGGTGCTTAAGGTTTTGATTTTAACGTCGATACACGGTTGTGAAACAGGGTGACAATCACTCTATGACAGAACCTCTATTCTCCGTGCGCAACCTGTACAAACACTACGGCGACAACGTCGTCGTCAATGACCTGTCGTTTGACATCGCCCCCGGTGAATGCCTGGGTGTGATTGGCCCTAACGGTGCGGGCAAAACCACCACTATTCGCATGTGCCTGGGCCAAACTGCGCCCGACAGTGGTGAGATTCACGCGATGGGTTTGCAGATGCCGCGTGATGCGCGGGCTATCAAAGCGCGGCTGGGTGTGGTAAGCCAGATGGACACGCTGGACCCGGACTTTAACTTGGAAGAAAACATTCTGGTGTACGGGCGCTACTTTGGCATGAAGACCACTGACATTTGGGCGCGGGTGCCCCAGCTGCTGGAGTTTGCATCCCTTACGCACAAGGCCAAGAGCAAACCTGGCGAGCTCTCCGGCGGCATGAAGCGGCGCCTGAGCTTGGCGCGGGCTTTGGTGAACGACCCTGACTTGCTGATGCTGGACGAGCCGACCACAGGGCTGGACCCGCAGGCCCGCCACCTGATGTGGGAGCGCTTGCAGGTGTTGCTCCAGCAAGGCAAGTCGATCTTGCTGACGACGCACTTTATGGACGAGGCCGAGCGCCTGTGCAATCGCTTGCTGGTGATAGACCATGGCAAAAAAATCGCTGAGGGCAAGCCACGTGATTTGATCCGCGAACACCTGGAGCCTGACGTGGTGGAGGTGTTTGGCCAAGCCGGGGGCGACCCGACGCAACCCAATGCACTAGCGCTGCAAAACAGCCCGCTGGCGCAATACGCGGCGCGGGTGGAGGTGAGCGGCGAGACGGTATTTTTCTATACCCGCGATGCTGCACCCTTGATGCGCGCACTGGAGGCCTACCCGCAATTGCGCACCTTGCATCGGCCGGCCAATTTAGAGGATTTGTTCCTCAAACTCACCGGTCGCCAGATACGAGAAGAAGGTTGATTACTATGGATAATATAGCTGCTACCGCGATTAAACAGGGCCTTGCAGGCCAAAACACTTTTGAAACTACGTCTCTTTGGAGAGCTCCGTCGATTACCTGGCGCTGGTGGCCGGTGTTTTTGCGCAACCTCTTGGTGTGGAAAAAGCTCGCCATCCCCAGCCTGGTGGGCAATATCGCCGAGCCCTTGATATGGCTGGTGGCGTTTGGCTACGGCATGGGTACGCTGGTGGGGCAGGTGAACCTGAACGGCCAACAGGTGCCCTATTTGTTGTTCTTGGCCAGTGGCTCGATTTGCATGAGCGCCATGCAAGCGGCCAGCTTTGAGGCCTTGTATTCGGCCTTCTCGCGCATGCAGATGCAAAAAACCTGGGACGGCATCATGAACGCCCCGGTGGGCCTGGACGATATTGTGTTTGCCGAGACACTGTGGGCCGCCTTCAAAGCGATCTTCACGGTAAGCATCATCATGGTGGTCATGCTGCTCTTGGGCATCGGCCACCACTGGACGCTGGTGCTGGCCTGGCCCGTGCTGCTACTGGCGGGCGTCACGTTCTCTTGCATTGCGATGATCTTTACCGCGTTGGCCAAGGGCTATGATTTTTTCACCTACTACTTCACGCTGTTCCTCACACCGATGATGTTTTTGTCTGGCGTGTTTTTTCCACGCGAGCAACTGCCCGGCTGGGTGCAGGCCATTGCGCAGTGGCTGCCACTGAGCGCCGCCATTGACTTGGTACGGCCATTGTTCATGGGCCAACTACCCGCTGCGCCATGGGCCAACCTGGGCGTATTGCTGGTCTGCGCGGTAGGCTCGTTTTGGCTGTCAATGGCGCTCGTACGCAAACGGTTTCGGGCTTAGCGAGCAGCGTCAACGCATCTGCTCGGCCACCCACGTCGCCAACTGCGCCACGGCATCATCCGTGGCTGCAGTCAGGGCACGCACACCGCCTGCGGCATCTTGGCTAGGCGCTGGTGCCATCGCTTGCACCGTGCGCTGGGCGACCAGTTTATTGGCGTTGAACAGGCTGGCGTGCAGGCGCACCGCACCGCTGCTGCTGGCGGGCGCATCAAACTGCTGGCTAAACTCATCCAGCTCGACTTTGAGCAGCCAAGGCGTAGCCCCCTCTGCGGGGCCTAACACCGGGCCGCGTGCACTGAGTGCGTCGCGCAGGCGGGTGCGTACCAGCTGCGCGGGGGGCATGCTCCAGCGGGCCAGGGCATAGGGGCGCAGCTGCTGCGCGTCGGCATAGGCCAGGCGGTACACCACGTTCAGACCGTCCAGCGCCGTGCTGGCATCGACCTCGGCCAATGCCAAAGCTGCGGTGTTGGTTGCTGTGCGGTCGGGCTTGGGGCTGCCAGCGCTAGAGCGCGCTGGGCCGAAGTCGTACACGGCTTTAGCTACCGGAGCTTGGGGGGTTGCGCAGCCTGCCAGCACCAGCACTGCGCAGGTGGCCAGTGTACCTAGCAGGCTGCTTGCCCAAACGCTTTTTAAGGGCCTATTTTTTATACCAAATGGGCGTTCAGACCAATAGAATATCGCGCGAGCAGCTATTGAATACATAGTATGTAGGACGGACGTGGTAGTGGCCATGGAGCGCCCTATCGCGCTGTAGCGGGGGCTGCGTTCGATGCGGCGGAGGGCACTACAAAACCCGGTTCGCCGGGGCCGGCCAGCGCGCTGCCGCTACCGTACAGCAGACTTTGCGGGTTGTCGCCCAGTTGGTTAAACACGCGGGAGATGTTGCGAGCGCTTTTGCCGGTGTCGTCAGCCGCGCGTGCGGCTCTGGGCAGGGTGTTGGCGTTGAGGGTTTGCGCACTGTCTACCAAGGCTGCGCTGCCCAGGCTCACTTGGTCTAGCACGCCGCCTTTTTCAGTCACCTTGCTGCTCAGTGCTGTGACGGCTTCTGCAGCGCTGCTGGCGGCGCGGGTGGTTTCGCTAGCAGCGCGGCTGGCCTCCTGGGCGGTTTTGCTGAACTCTTGCGCGGTGGTTTTGAACTCGCTTGCCGTGCTTTGCAGTGCTGCCATGGTGCTGCGGGTGTCTTTGACCAAAGCGGGAATATTGGTGCGTTGCGGGCCAAACTGTGCATCAGCAATAGTCTCTATGCGTTTGGACATGGCACCGATTTGCGCAGCGCTTTGCTCGGTGGCGTGCATGGCAGCTATGAGCACTTTTTGGTTGTCCAATGACAAAAGCTGGTTGAGCAGTTTGCTGGTGTCTTCTACCTGCACGAGCAGTTTGTTGCCTTGGTCAGACAGGCTGGAGAACAGGCTGGGGTGCAGTGGGATGCGTGTGGGGTCAAAGCGGCTGGTGGTCAATGCTTCTTTGGACTCGCCCGCATCGTCCAGTTGCACATAGGCCAGGCCAGTCACGCCCTGAAAGCCCAGCATGGCAAAAGTCGATTGGGTCAGGGGCGCGCTGCCATTAATAGCCAAACGCACCAGCACATTGCCCTTGGTGCGCGGGTCAAAGTCAATCGACTCCACCTTGCCCACCGAAATACCGCGGTAACGCACCGCTGCCTGCTCGGCCAGGCCCGACACCGACTCGCTGGTGCTGATCTCATACACGTCGCGCAGCTTGGTGTCACGCGCCAGCCAAGCGGCCAGCGCGATGACCAGCGCGGTGACAAACAGCACAAAGGCGCCCGCTGCTAAGGCGTGTGATTTATTTTCCATCAGATTTCCTCCAAAGCATACTCCGGGGAGCGTGGTTGGTAAAGCATGGCGTGCACTCTAGTTTTACACCTTTTCGGCCCGGTCATGTAACAACACTTGCGCGCGCTGCCCACGCTCGCCCAAGAAAAATTTGTCTATGAATGGATGCTTGAATGCGAGCACCTCCTGCGGCGTGCCGGTGGTGATGACTTTTTGATCGGCCAGCACCGCCACGCGGGTAGACAATTCAAACAGCGTGTCTAAATCATGCGTGACCATCACCACGGTGAGGCCCAGCTCTTGGTGCAGGCTGCGCAGCAGGGTGCAAAAACCATCGGCACTTTCAGGGTCGAGCCCGGCAGTGGGTTCGTCCAGCAGCAGCAAGGGCGGGTCCATGATGAGGGCGCGCGCCAGCGCCACGCGCTTGACCATGCCGCCGGATAAATCGGCTGGCATTTTGCTGGCCTGCTTGGCCTCCAGGCCGACCATCTGCAGCTTGACCAAGGCGGCATCGTGGATCACATCCTCCGGCAGGGTTTGCAGCTCGCGCAGCGCAAAGGCAATATTGTCCAGCACGCTGAAGGCCGAGAACAGCGCGCCGTGCTGGAACAGCATGCCCACCTTGCTGGCCGCGCCGCGTGCGCCCAGGCTGGCCACCGACTCGCCCAGCACAGTGATGCTGCCGCGCGCCGGCGTCTCCAGCCCCAGGATTTGGCGCAGCAGCACGGTTTTGCCAGTGCCTGAGCCGCCCACCAAAGAGATCACTTCACCGCGCCGGACCGTCAAATCCAGGTCTTTGTGGACCACGGATTCTGCGTCGGCCTTGGTAAACACCGTCCACAGCTGGTGGATCTCCACCACGTTGTGGGTCGTATCGGCCACCAGGTTGGCACCCGTCGTTCTGCCGCCATTAGGAGTGGGGGTAGGGGTGGGGGTGGGTGCTGCGCCGCTCATACGCCCACGTCCTTGAACACAATGGCAAACACCGCGTCGACCAAAATCACCACCGTGATCGAGGTGACCACCGAGGCGGTGGTGCCTTGCCCCAGGCTCTCGGTGTTGGGCTTCACAAGCAGGCCAAAATGGCAGCCTATCAAGGCAATCAACAAGCCAAACACCACGGTTTTACCCAACGCCAGGCCCAGGTTCGACAAATCGACCGCAGCAGGCAATGCGTTGATAAAAAATCGAGGGGTAATGCCCAAAGCGGCATCGGCGGCCACCATGCCCCCCACGAGCGCGGCCACCGTCGTCCACACGCTGATGAGCGGCATGGCCAACGCCAAGGCGAGTGCGCGCGGCATCACCAAACGAAAGCCATGCGGTATGCCCATCACGCGCATGGCGTCGAGCTCTTCGGTCACCCGCATCACGCCAATTTGCGCGGTAATGGCCGAGCCGGATCGCCCGGCGATCAAAATGGCCGCCAGCATGGGGCCCAGCTCGCGCACCAAAGACACGCCCAGCAGATCGACGATGAACGCGTCGGCACCAAACTGCTTGAGCTGCAGCGCGCTCAGGTAGGCCAGCACCACGCCGATCAAAAACCCGACCAGCGCGGTAATGGGCAGCGCGGTGGTGCCAAACTGGTACAAATGCCCCGAGATATCGCGCCACGGCCCCTGGCGCGGGGCTTTGGCAAAACGGACCACGTCCAGCAGCAGTTGGCCGATCAAACGGGTGAAGCTGCGGGCATGTGCGAGCAACTGCAAAGTGATGTCACCCAAAGCCAAATAGCGCTGCGTAAGGGTACGCGCAGGCTCCACGGGCGCGGCGATGGTGAACTGCGCCACCTGCTCCAGCACCGCGCGCTGCGCTGGCAGCATCTCGATGCGCGCAGGCCAAGCGCCGCCCCAGTGCTTCCACAAAAGCTGCGCGCCGATGTGGTCTAGCTGCTCCATGCCGCGCAAATCCCACGCTGCGGTGTCGGGCCCCGCCTTGCCTTTAGCCCCGCTTGGCACAGCAGACAGGCTGCCCTGCAACGCCCGCCACCGCCCCGCATCGGCCACCTGCGCCGACGTCCAGCGCCCCAGCACAGCCAAGCGCGCGCCATCCGCCGTGGTGTGGGTGTCTACGCGAGCTTGGGTGGAATCCATGGGGCGGGTGTCAGTTCCTGCATGTTAACGGGTTCAAAATTCCAAAGCTACCTGTTTCTGCTCCGCTTTACAAGTGCTAACTGCGCTGTAGCCCTTTAGAATATTGCGGGAGCAGCTATAAATTATGCAGTAAAACGCCAAGATGTGCTGGGGTGCAGTCTGAGCCGCCAAACATCGGACCAGCGCGCGGGCCGCCGTTGTGGGAGGACTGTGATGCGCAAGTGGGTGAGGGCGCCCAAGTCGAACCAGACTGGGATCTGGCAGAGCAACCCGCACCGGCCTACGAGGTCGACAGCCAA
>JAYVDN010000445.1:0-4227 GCA_043749385.1 Polaromonas sp. | reverse complement strand
CGCCCACGGGTGGCTTGTTCGAGCAACTCAAGGAGGTCTATCTGTTTGGCTGCAATACGCTGCAGTCGGAGGTGCGCCACACGGCGTCACCGGAAATCACGCGCAGCTTGCTGCGCAGCGGACACCCGCCCGCTGAGGCTGAGCGCTTGGCGGCCTTGCTCAGTGAGCGCTACGGCCAGAGCAACCGCGACCGCTTGCGCCATGTGTTCAAAGACGTGCCGGTGCTGTACGGGTTTTCGTCCAAGGCTCCGCTGGGGCGCACCGCGGGGCCGCTGCTGGAGCGTTACTTTCAAACCGCCCCTGGCGGGGAAGTCGCCAGCGGCCGGGTCAGCTCCACCATGCTCAAGCTGTTCGAGCCTAGCTCGATGATCGCCGTGGCCGGCCTGACCGACAGCGACCCGCACTTGCCATTTCGCAACGACATGTGCGGCTTTGCAGATGATCGGCAGTCTGACGCGCAAAAGCTTGGCTTTTTGCATGACGTGTTGCGCCGCGACATGAGCGAGGTGCGCATGTTCCTTGATCACATCGAAAGCTACACTGCCACGCTAGGCGCGGCACAGCGCAACCCGGCGCCGGTGCGTACAGCCCTGGCTGCCATCGAAGCCGACGGCGCGGCACGCGATCGCTTTCTTGCCTTTGCGCGTGATGCCGACGACATGCAGGTCCAGACCCGCATGATGGCTTTAGCACGCAGCCTGAGTTGGCTCAGCGCCGTTCAGGAACAAACTGAGTGGGTGCGGATACTGGCTGAACGCATGAAGCGCGACAGCCTGGGCAAGAACGAGGTGGATCTCGTGTGTGCCAGCCCGGCACCGCGCGAGAGCGATGTGGCGCGGCAATTGCTCGCTACCAACGCCGCACGCCCGGGCAACGTGGCGCATTCAGCCGTGCTGGCCTGCCTGGGCGATACCGAAGCGCATGTGCGGACAGTGCGCGCGCTGACCAGTGCGCGACACGACGAAGCACTTATTGCCCAGACCTACCTGCGCCTGCGCCCACTGGCCAATAGCGTCGAACTGCGCGATGTCGTCGCGGGCATTGCGCGCATGCCTGCTGCACCAGCCCAGGTGCGCGCCCTGGAGTCGCTGGCGCGCCAGCGCCTGACCGACGTGCCAACTCTGCAAGTCGTCGCCGGGTTGTTCCCGCAAACGCGCTCTATTGACGTGCAGCGCGCCATCGCTAGCATCTTGATCCGCGCTGACATGCAAGGTCTGCCGCGCACCGCGCTAACCCGCTCGCTGCGCCAGCACCGACTGAACTCACCCGGCGGGAACGATGTGATTGACCTGCTGATCAGGATGCTGGAGGCTAACCCTTGATGACTTACGCGACCGCATTGCGCCCGCCTACAATCCTCCTGTGAACGCCGCCCTTCCCGTCCCTACACCCCGCACCATCCGCGAGCTGCCCGATGAGCTGATCAGCCAGATTGCGGCGGGTGAAGTGGTGGAGCGCCCCGCCTCGGTGGTGCGTGAACTGCTGGACAACGCGCTGGATGCGGGGGCCACGCAAATCACCCTGCGCTTGCTAGCCGGGGGCGTGCGGGCCATTGTGGTGGAAGACGACGGCGCAGGCATACCGCGTGAGCAATTGCCGATGGCGCTTAAACGCCACGCCACCAGCAAGATTGCGTCATTGCAAGATTTAGAGTCAGTCGGCACCATGGGGTTTCGCGGTGAGGCGTTGGCCGCTATTAACTCGATAGCTGATTGCGCAATACTTTCCCGCGCTAGTGGCCCGCAGGATGTTCTAAATGCATCGGCCTGGATGCTGCACGGCCAAACTGGCGAGCTCAGCCCGGCAGCCCGCGCGCAGGGCACCACCGTCGAAGTGAAAGAGCTTTTTTTTGCCACACCCGCACGGCGCAAGTTTCTCAAAACCGATGCCACCGAACTGGCGCATTGCCTAGAGTCCGTACGCCGTCATGCTCTGGCCCGCCCGGATGTGGGTTTTGCGGTATGGCACGAAGGCAAGCTTCTGGAACAGTGGCGCGCCGGCAGCCTGGAGCAGCGCATTAACGACGTACTGGGCGATGAATTTGTCAGCCAAGCCATCAAGGTGCAATACCAAGCCAGCAGCGGCGCTACCGTGCACGGCTACGCAGGCATACCGGACGCCGCGCGCAGCCGGGCCGACCAGCAGTTTGCCTATGTGAACGGCCGCTACGTGCGCGACAAGGTGCTCACCCACGCGGCGCGCAGCGCGTATGAAGACGTGCTGCACGGCGGCAGGCAGCCGGTGTACGTGCTGTTCATGCAGATTGACCCCACGCGGGTGGACGTGAACGTGCACCCCACCAAGATCGAAGTGCGCTTCAGGGACAGCCGCGAAGTGCACCAGGCTGTGCGCCATGCTGTGGGCAACGCACTGGCCGTGCCCCGCTCTGCAGCGGGTGTGGCACTGGGCGTGGAACAAGGTGCAGGCCTTGCTACGGGGTCAGAAGATGCCTCGCAGTCGGCTAGCCCCTACAACACGGTCAACGCACCATTTGTAAAGCCAAATCAGCCGATAGCCCAATGGAGTAATGCGCAAGCAGCTATTAATTTTAGAGCGTTTGATACCTCTCCACAGCTGGGAAACCATGTCTCGGACATCAGTGTGCTGTGGGGAAGTCCACGTCAACAAGCTAGCCCGACATCGCAAGCAGAACACAACGCCTCATTCAACAGCGCGCCAAGCCACTCTGATCAGAACGCCACTGCCTTGCCTGCGAGCCGCGATGCCAACGAGAACGCTTGGCCGTTGGGCCGCGCATTGGCCCAGCTCCAAGGCATCTACATCTTGGCCGAAAACTCGCAAGGCCTGGTCATCGTAGACATGCACGCCGCCCACGAGCGCATTGTGTACGAGCGCTTAAAAACCCAAATTGACACAGCGCACATCAGCTCTCAGCCCCTGCTCATTCCCGCCACCTTTGCCGCCACGCCCACCGAGGTAGCCACAGCCGAGGCCAGCCTGGACACTCTGAACAAGCTGGGCCTGGAGATCACCCCCTTCTCCCCCAAAACCCTGGCAGTGCGTGCCGTGCCCACTTCTCTTGCGCAGGGCGACCCGGTGGAGCTGGCCCGCAGCGTACTGGCTGAGCTGGCCCAGCACGACGCCAGCACCGTAATTGAGCGCGCGCAGCACGAGATATTAAGCACCATGGCCTGCCACGGCGCGGTGCGCGCCAACCGCCGCCTCACCGTGGACGAAATGAACGCCCTGCTGCGCCAAATGGAAGCCACCGAGCGCTCCGACCAATGCAACCATGGCCGCCCGACCTGGCGGCAGGTGAGCATCAAAGAGCTGGACGGCTTGTTTTTGCGCGGGCGATGACCGGTGGCGTATGCAGATTCGCCAAGCCCAATTCCCCGCAGATACCCAGGCCACCGTGGCGCTAGTGCGCGAATACGTGGCGTGGCTCCATATCGACATGGGTTTTCAGAATTTTGAGCAGGAGATGGCCCAGCTTGAGAGCATCTACAGCTTGCCCCAAGGCTTATTTTGGGTAGTGCAGGAAGGGGAGCAACTGGTGGGCTGTGTGGGCTTTAAGCATCTGGATGCTACGACCGCAGAGGTCAAGCGCCTGTATGTGCAACCGGCTTTTCGTGGCCAACAATGGGGCGAGCAACTGATGCAGGTGCTGCTGGGCACCACCCGCCAGCTAGGCTACCAGCGCCTTGTGCTGGACACCGTGCCGCAAACGGCGTTTGCCCAGACCCTGTACCAGCGCATGGGCTTTACGCCCATAGGGCAATACTACGAGGGTCCCACGTTGGCCACGCAGTTTTTTGAGCTGCCTCTTCGCGCGCCGTGAATTGCGCTGGCATAGGAACGGGCAGAGTCGCTATTTGCCGCAAAGCTGCTTTCCAGACCGCTGACAGAACTCCAACAGCGCATTTTCGCCGAATCAGATACTATCTATTTCGTAGCTTTTCCCGCGATATTCTATTGGTCTACAGCCCGATATGCACCTCAAAAAAGGCTCTAAAAAAGGTGAATTTACCGTTTTTAGCCGATTCCCAAGCTGCCAGCGCCTCCCAAAAGCTCCAAAATGGCGATTTTGACCGGTTTTTAAGATACTAATCGGCCTGCAGGCCAATAGAATGTCGCGGGAGGAGCTATTTAATGCATAGCGGATACTTTCCCCTGAGGAGCGTAAGCGTCCGGCAAACCCATATTGACCAAACCAGAGAACAAGCCTATGGAGCAGGTGGTTGCCGCGGTGAGGCAGCAGTTCCT
>JAYVDN010000444.1:0-2112 GCA_043749385.1 Polaromonas sp. | reverse complement strand
GTCCAACCGATCGGGCTGCCTCTAACGACTACGACTCCCGAAGAGGCTATAGAGCTTGCATACCAGGGTCTGAGAGAGCAGCTCGCGCAGGAGTTGCTCTCGCGAATTTTATCTTGCTCGCCAACCTTCTTTGAACAGCTGGTCGTGGAGCTACTCGTGAAGATGGGTTACGGGGGCTCACGCAAAGACGCAGGCGAACGAATTGGTCAAACCGGAGATGGCGGAATCGACGGCATCATTAAAGAAGATCGGCTTGGCCTCGACACGATTTTCATCCAGGCAAAGCGGTGGCAAGGCTCAGTTGGCCGTCCAGAGATACAGAAGTTCGTTGGCGCCCTGCAGGGCCAACGGGCGAGAAAAGGTGTCTTCATCACAACGTCTGTGTACACCTCCGAGGCCATTGACTACGCCTCTCGCATTGATACCAAAGTAGTTCTCATTGACGGCAAGCAGCTTTCAGCACTAATGATCGACTTCGACGTAGGTGTCTCGGCATCAGCATCTTACGTTGTCAAAAGGGTTGATTCTGACTACTTTGAAGAGAGCTGATACCTTCTATTTCGGTTCACTGGGTCTGCGAAAACGCCTGAAAGGACGGTGAAATCATTCTACTGAAGTCTGCCCGGAGCTTGGCGCAAAGTCGCCTAACTCGTACGCGCTAACAGCACGATACAACGCCAGTTAAGCGGTAGTTCGGCGTGCTTGAGATGAAAAATTTGGAGAAAGGCGCGGGGATAGGGTTTTCGCAAGGTTTTTGCAGCACAAGTTCCCGAGCTGCCGCAAGCCAATCCGCTACGAGCAGCATCTTCAAGCCGTTTGAGTCACTAGCCCAATAGAATATTGCGGGAGCAGCTATTAATTACGTAGTGCACACGCGCTTTTAAATTTCAGTCAGGCGCAGGTGTACGCGCAAAAACCAGCCCCACTACGTGCGACGCACCTGCTGCGCGCAGCGCCAGCGCGGCTGCGCACAGGGTGGCTGTGGTGGTGGTCACGTCGTCTACCAGCACGATGCTGGCACCTTGAATCTGGCTGGCCAGCAGGGGTTCTACGGCAAAGGCGTGGCGCATGTTGCGCAGGCGCTCGGCGCGGGGCAGGCCAGTTTGGGCTATGGTGTCGCGGGTGCGCAGCAGCAGCTGGGGGCGCAGCTTGGCGCGGGCGACGGCCCCGGTGCCCAGCAGATGCTTGGCGATCTCCAGCGCTTGGTTAAAGCCGCGTTGGCGTAGCCGCTGGGCGCCCAGGGGGATGGGCACAATGAAGTCGGCGTGCTGCAAGGCCGTTTGCACGGCAGCAAGCGGTCGCATGGTGTCTGCCATAGCTCGGGCTACCGATGCATTGGGGCCAGCGCTGCCGCTGTGGCTGTGACCATTAAATTTAAGTTGCGCCAACAGGCCATCCCAGGGGTAGCCGTAGTCCACTACCGCCACGCAAGCGTCCAGCGCGCTGGGGTGTAGCAGGCATTCGCCGCATTGCGTGGCGTCGCCCGCTAATGGCAACGCACAGGTGCTGCAGCGCGCAACCGGACGGCTAAAGCGGCTGGTGCAGGCGCTGCACACCCGCCCAGTGCCCCATGCGCGGCAGACCATGCACTGGCTGGGCAGGGCGTGGGCGGCGTGGGCGAGAAGGCTGTACAGCATGGGGTTCGCGTAAAAGCCTTTGGGAGGCGAGGTTGATCACACCAATATACTCGCAGCAACGCATTTACTTTTTCAAACTGAGAATCTTGATCTGAGCCTACAGCGCAGCAGTCCTTCCTAGTCAACATGACCGACCACCGCCCACCCACCATCGACCCCGCCGCTGCCGCCCTGTGGGCGCAGCGCAGCGAGTGCGGTGCGGCACTGCAAGCGCCCTGGCTGCACGAAGAGGTGGGCACGCGCATGCAAGACCGCTTGCAGTGGATCAAGAAAGCGCCCACAGCCTGGGCGCACTGGGCGGCAGTGCAAGGCGGTTTGCTAACCCACCAGAAAATTGCCGCGCGTTACCCCGATGCAGCATGTTTTATGGTGCAAAGCCAACAGAATATCGCGGGAGCAGCTATTAAACATATAGCGCAGCCTTGGTGGAAGACTGCCCATTGGCGTAGCCCGCAGGTGCAAGCGGGTGCCCCGG
>JAYVDN010000443.1:0-1928 GCA_043749385.1 Polaromonas sp. | reverse complement strand
TCGTTCTCCGACCCGCTGTTAGCGGCGTGGGTGCAAGCACACTCCGACGCGTGGCAGTATCAGGCTCTATCATGCGCGCGTATCAGCGAGCGCAGGTTGTGGACGGATCACAGCCAACACAAGAGCGGGGCAGTGGCAGCGCTGACGTGGCTGCGATCAAAGCCATTCGGCAGACGCTGGGCAACCTTGATTTATCCACACCTCAAGAGCTAAAAGGCGTCTTCTATTCTGGCGCGGCTACACCCAGCCAGCCCAGCACAGTAGCCCGCGTCCAAGCCGCCATCACCGATCTGATAGGCGGCAAGCAGCTACCCAACCAGCTAGGCCGCGTCGTGGTGGCCACCGCAGCTGACATCAAAGCCAAATGGCAACCGCTGATCGGCACCAATGTGCAGATGGACAGCGAGAGCGATGCAGGCAAGGCCCAAGCCTTTTTTGAGCCAAGCACCAAAACCGTCTTCCTGATTGCCGACAACATTGCCCAAGGCGATGAAGCGGCCGTATTAGGGCATGAATTAATGCACAAGCACGGTAAGCAGGTACTGGGTGAAGCGGGCTGGACGCGCCTTCACTCCACTATCAAAACATGGGCAGACGCCAAGGAAGGCACTGACGAGCGCCGCGTGTACGACTTTGCCGCCGCCCGCGTGGCTGCTGTGGGTGAACAGCTATCCACCGAAGAACTGTTCCCCTACGCCGTAGAAGGCGCGATCAAACTAGGCATCAAGCCCAACATGGCAGCGAAGCGCGGCACGGTGGCCAGCTGGCTGGAATCAGTACGCCAAAACATGGCCGTTGTGTGGGGCAAGGTGACTGGCAAGCCGGGCAGCTTCAAGACGCAGGACCTGGTTGATTTAGCGTTTGGCATTGCGCAGATGGAAAATCCAAAGCGTGCGGGGGCTGTGCGGGATGCGCTGCGTGGTACAAATGAAAACATGCCCGAAAAACCTTTGGATATGTTCGCAAAACTAAAGGCCATGCAGCCGAAAGTAGAAGCAGCCAAGGCTGATACGGCAAAGCGCGTAGACGACGTTATTCAAAAGCAACGGGAAATTGAAGGCGTGCGTGCAGCCATGCGCGATCCTGAAACCGGCACCATCTACACCGGCTGGTCGCACCAAGCTGCGATAAACAGTGCGCCAACATGGCGGCAAGGGCAAGACTTCAATGATCCGAAATTTCGCGTCTGGAGCCGACTAAGCGGGGAATGGGATCGCGCCACTGACAACACTGGGTTTATTGACAAAGCCGGGAATTTCATCAGCCGTAGCGAGGCAGAGCAGCGCTGGGGCATCTCCACAATGGAAGACCTCAAAGACGCTAAAAATGAAAAGCCAAAATACAGCAATGCCACCGCGCCGGATAGTGGCGGCGCACCCATTGCACAGCCAGACATCCGCTACAGCATTCGCGATGTGCTTAAAACGCCTTTACCGGACGCCATTATTGGTAGCACACTGGGCACCGCTGCCGCATCACCAGAGTACGCGCTTGCAAAATCAGGAGATGTAAACGCCGCCTTTTCGGTCGCCAAATTACTTGTAACGCCTGGACTTGTGGCTAAAGTAAAAGCAGCTATTGGCAAAGAAACGCCGATGGTCGTTCCCGTGGTGTCGATTGAAGCGGCAGGCAAAAACAAACTGCCACTTGCAGCCGCTGAGTTGCTGGCTGCCAAGCTGGGGCTTGATGTGGATACGGACATCGTTCAATCAAGCAGCCCGAAAAGAACGGCGATGACAGGACTAGACCGGATTCTTGCATCTCCAGAGTTTGACGGCGAGGTGCTTGCCGGGCAAAGCTACGTTCTGGTGGACGACACCCTCACGCAAGGCGCAACCTTTGCAGCATTGGCCTCGCACATACAAGCGGGCGGCGGCAAAGTTATGGCCAGCGTTGCCTTGACAAGCAAGGCCTACAGTGCCAAACTC
>JAYVDN010000442.1:0-2200 GCA_043749385.1 Polaromonas sp. | reverse complement strand
GCGCTTTTTACAGCAGCAGGTGCAGGCGACGCAACGGCCGCCGCCCACATAGACGAGCTATGCCAAGTGATGGGCCGCGCCCTGTACAACCTGATCGTCGCGCTGGACCTGCAGCGCATCAGCCTGGGCGGTAGCGTGTTTTGGCACCACCAGGCGCTGCTGCTGCCCAAGCTGCGCGCAGAAGTTGCGGGCAAGCTGCCCGCCCTCACCGACGGCTGCGACATTGTGCCCGCAGGCCTGGGCCTGCGCGTAGGCGACCTGGCCGCACTGGCCTTGGTGGCCAGTTAGCGGCTGCTTCAACAACAGCAGCAACATCAACAAGAAGGCTGTTAGCATGGCAAACCCCCTCACCTCCCCAATCGCTTTGAGCGGCACCGTGCTACCCGGCCACGGCGTAGCCTCAGGCCGCGCCGCCAACAGCCCCTACCCGCAAGGCTCCATCGCCATGCAAATGCCGTTTTTTAAAGCGTTGGGCTTGGATTTGCAGGATTGCTGGCCAGGTACCATCAATGTGTCCATCGCGCCACACACATGGGAGCTGCTGCGCCCAGACCATTGCTTTGAACGACTGGAGTGGACGCACCTGCACCCGCCAGAGACTTTTTCATTTGCTCGCGTACAGCTCACCTGGCGCGGCCAGCGGGTTGCCGCTTGGCTGTACCGTCCCCACCCAGAGACCAAAGCCGCACACCACCAAGCCTTAAGCGTGATGGAGATCATCGCGCCGCGCCTGGACGGCTTGGCGTATGGCGATGGGGTGGGGCTGGAATTTGCGGCCGGGGCCGGTTTTAGTGCACTGAGTGCACTACTAATTCAGTAGCTGCTCCCGCGATATTCTATTGACCTGCAGCCCGATTAGTATGTAAAAAGCGGCTCCAAAACCGGTAAATTCACGGTTTGAGCCGATTTTTGAGCCCGCACAGCTTCCCCAACGCTTAAAAACGGTGATTTTGACCCGTTTTAAGGTATCTATCAGGCTGCAGGCCAATAGAATATCGCGGGAGCAGCTACGTAAACCATAGCGAGAATTTCCCCCTTGGAAGCTGGCAGCCGTGGTGCTAGCCGTCTCGAACGGCGCGGCCTACACGCGGTCAAGCTTCAAAAACAGCTCTCTGTCGGGTGCAAAGCTGCTGTACAGCGGCAACAGCGCGCCGCCCATGGCCCGGGCATCGGCACCTATGGCGCCTAGCAATACCTCGGGTGGGCTGATGCCCTCCCAGCTGTAGGCTTGCAGAGATGTGGCCAGGGTTTGGCGCAGGGCGCTGAGCAGCCTGCGGCCTAGCGAGCCGTCGATGATGACCGCGTCCATGTCCAGCACGCAGGCAGCGTTTTGCACTACCAAGGCGATGGCCGATGCCGCTTCTTGCAGCCAGGCCTGGGTATGTTGGGAGAAGTCGCCCGTCAGGGCGCGGTCGTCGTAGCAGGCGCTGGCATCTAGCCCGGCAGCGGCAAAGCGCTGCTCCAGCAGATAGAGCGAGGCTACGCTGAGCACCTGGGCGGGTGGCGCGGCCGCGCCACTACTGGATGCGCTGCCGCTGGGCCCACTTTCAGCCGCACCGTGTGACCCGTGATGGGCACTGCTGGGCACGCCAGCACTTGTTTGCCCGCTCGGCAGTGCCGCATGCAGCGGCATCGAGCCTATAGCGCCAGCGTTGCCGCGCAGGCCGGAGCGCCATTGGCTGTCTATCACCACGCCGCCGCCGATGAAGGTGTCGATAAACAAATACACAAAGCTTTTCACACTGCGCCCGCGCCCGGCCACCAGCTCGGCCACGCAAGCGGCTGCCGTGTCTTTGACCAATTGCACCGGCACGCTGGTCATGGCCTGCACCTGGGCGCCGATGTCTATCGCGTCCCACGCATGGGTGCGCGCAGCGCTCACGCCCAGCAGGCTGTGCCAGCCACCCAATGACAGCGGCGCGGCTATGCCAACGCCGGCAATGCGCTCGGCCAACACGGGGCCTAACCTCGCTGGGATGTTAATAAGCTGCTCTTGCAGGTGCGCAAACAACACCTGCGGGTCAGGAAAGTCGTACGACAAGCTGGCGCGCTCGCGCACCTGACCGGTAAAGTCCAGCAGCAAGGTGTCACAGTTACGCCGGCCAATTTTGATGCCGATGGAAAACGCGCCGTCTGGGTTGAGCGCCATCGGCACGCTGGGCTGGCCTACTTTGCCGCGCACGGCGGCTTGCTTGATGAC
>JAYVDN010000441.1:0-3276 GCA_043749385.1 Polaromonas sp. | reverse complement strand
CAACCCGCCCAAGGTGGACGGCAAAGACGACGTGACCGGCGAGCCGCTGATCCAGCGCGATGACGACAAAGCCGAGACGGTGCAAAAACGCCTGGATGTGTACAGCGCGCAAACCCGCCCGCTGGTGGACTACTACGGCAACTGGTCCAAGGCAGAGGCGGCCAGCGCGCCCAAGTACCGCGCCATCAGTGGCACCGGCAGTGTGGAAGACATTACCGCGCGGGCTTTTGCGGCGCTGACCAGCTAAGTCTTAGCCCGCTACATACTGGCTACGTACCAGCTAAGCCGGGCTGGAGCGCAAGGCGTAGGTTTTGCCGTCCAGCCAAAGGTATTCCACCCGCAGCACGGCCTCGCCTTTTTCTTCGGTGAAGGTAAAGCCTAGCAGTGACAGCGTGGCACCAGGCTTGATCTCGGGCACGTTCCAGGCTTGCATGCGGGTCAGCGGGGCCAGCTCTATCTCCCACACCGTGTCTTTGCGCTTGGGCAGCACGGCTTTGACCAGCAGGGCCTTGCCATCCACGGGGGCGGCTTGGGCGGGCAGGCTGCGGCTGGCCAGGTCGGCTGGTAGCTTGAGGCTGCTGCTGACTTCCAGATCCACCTCGGCATGCGGGTTTTGCCAAGAGACTTTGCGCGCCCTACCCTCCAGGTAGATCGGGCGCTCTTGGTCAAAGCTGCTCCAGCCGTGGTGGGCCTGCACCTGGGGGGCCAGGCTGGCTAGGGGCAGCGCCAGGCTGGTGAAAATAAAAGGTCTGCGTTGCATGGCACTCTCCTTGCAAAAATAAAACGTTTAGCGGTAAGCGATCCAGCGGCCACAGCTGACTACGCCAATCCACAAGGCGCTGGAGACCAGCATTTGCAGCTTGGCGGTGCGGTCCAGTTTGTCGAGCGAGCCGCGCCCGTGGAACCAGGCCGCGTTGCAGGCAGCGGCACTGAGTAGCAGCATTTTGAGCGTGAATGCGCGGTTAGTCAAAAGCTCTGCTGCCTGGGTGCCAAACATGAGTAGGCCAGACGCCGCGGCCATGCAAAACCCCACCACCACCACGCTCAAACCCAGCCGGGCCAGGTCTTTGACGGGCAGGCCCGCGCCGTGGCCAAACACCCGCAGCTCCAGCAGCAGCAGGTTGCCCAGCAACAGGCTAATACCCAGTATATGGACAATTTCCAGCGTGGGGTACGCCCAGGGGATGGCTTTGAGTGTGGCAAACATAGCGGCTGAGTTTGCCACACGGGGTGCGCTTCCTGAGACTCAAAGCTTGCGCCCCGCCGTGGTGTACAGCTCTGCCACAGGCACCATGCGGCCATGCAGGGGCAAAATGCGGTCCACGCTGAGCTTGAGGCCTTCGATGTTGCTGATGAGGTTAAGGTGGTTGCCGTTGGGCGTGGCCGGTGGGGCGGTGTTGGGGGCTAACGGGGTGTACGCATCGGCCTCGATCAGCAGCTTTTCGGCGGGCAAATACACCATGATGAAGCCGTCGGCATGCACGCTTTGGCCCATCAGGTACAGCTCTACGCTGCGGGTGCCGTCGGTGAAGACGCGTTTGCCATCAACGGCTTGCACCTTCACTGGCGCGCCGGACTTGGCCAGCAGGTCGGGGTTGATGCGGCTGGGGTTGGCCAGCGCGCGCTCGAAGTAGGGCTTGGCCTTGGCGCTGGCCACTACGGTGGCACCGTCGGCCACGGCAGCGCGCAGGCCGCCAGCGTGGTCGAAATGGTGATGCGAGTTGACCACGTAGCGGATGGGTTTACCGGGGATGACGCGGCGGACCTCGGCCAGCACGGCGCTGGCGCGGCCGTCGTACAGCGGGCTTTCCACCAGCATGATGTGGTCTTTCATCTCAATGGCCACGCTGTTGTGCGAGCCGCCGCCGATGAACCACACGCCCTCGGCGGCCTTCTCGGCCACGGCGCGTTCAGCGGCTACGCGCACCAGCTCGGGCACGGCTATCTCTGGCGGCTGGTTCATTTGCACTTCGTTCACATGCAGGTCTAGCACCAGAGAGCCGCCTTGGGTCTGCTCAATGCGGTCGGGGAACTTCACCCCGTTGTAGTCTTTGTAATCGCTAAATTCGGTGACGACATCGGTGTCGCCCATCACCGCGTTGGACAGGCGAGACTCTACCCGGGCTACCAGGTTTTGGTTGTTGATGAATACCGTGGCGGCAAAGCGGCCGGGTTCGACAAACGACACGGCGCTGACGGTTTGCCCGCCCAGCTTGCGGGTGGCGACGGTGGCATTGTTTTTCATGGCCGCTTTGATGATGCCGTGCGGGCTGGTCCACAGGTCGTGGATGCGCTGGTCTAGCGCCACAGGCGAGGCCACGGGTGCGGGGCCGACCATATTCCAGGCCATAGTGCCCATCAGCATGCCCACCGAGCGCTGCTCGCCCTGCCCCATCAGCGGCACCGCGCCACCGCCCGTAGGCTCGGCCCGGCTGATGGCCTGGTCTTGGCGCAGCGCGGCGTTGTCGTAGTCGTGCAGGCGCACAAAGTTGCTGATGTTGATCTTGGGCCAGACCGTGCCGGGCTGGTGGGCTTGGCCAAAGATGGTGCCGGTGCCGGTGGCGGTGTAGCGCAGGGTTTTTAGGCCTGCGGCGCCCATGGCGCGCTCGGCTTTTTGCAGGGTGTCTGCGGCCGAAGCCTGGGGTGCGGAGGGGGTGCTGCCGCAGGCGGCGAGCACCAGGGCGGTGGCTGCGGCCAGGCCGCTGGTGAGGAAGTATTTGCGTTGCATGGTGGTGTCTCCAGTGTTTGAATCATGCCCCGCTGGCAACTTGGGTAGCGGGTGGCACTTAGTTTTGAACGCGTGGGATAAGTTCCTGTTCGGCTACCAATTGCAGCACCATCTGCACGCGCGCCTTTGCTGCAGACAACTCGGTGCCAGGCAGCACGTCGCTGGCCGTGGCGCTGACACCGCCCCAGGCGCAGCGGCTGGCGCGCAGCACGCGCACGCCTTGGCTCTGGGCTGCCAGCAAGGCGGTTTGCAGGCCTGTGCTGAGCGTGCCGTTGCCGGTGCCTGCTACCACGATACCGCGCAGCGGGCTGACTGGATCGGCCACGCCAGCCAGCAAGGCGTGCACGATGTGGCCGCTGGCTTGGGCATGGTTGTGCAGCAGCTCCACGCGCGGCCAATAGGGCATTTGCAGCAAATCAATCACTACATTATTTATAGCTGCTCCCGCGATATTCCATTGGGCCGGCGGCCTATTAGGCACTGAAAAAAGGGCTTTTTCAGGCTGCCAGTGCAGCTGCGCGCCCATTATTTTCGCTACAGGGCCCGCC
>JAYVDN010000440.1:0-6990 GCA_043749385.1 Polaromonas sp. | reverse complement strand
GCGCACGGCAAAGTCGCTGGCCATGTCTTGCACCAGGCTTAAATCGCCACCGCCCGAAAAGCCCAAACCCTCGCCGCGCAGCACTGCAACTTTGACTGTGTCGTCAGCCCCTACGTCGCGCCAGATCTCGGTCAGCTCGCTGTGGCCCGCATGGCCTGCCGTGGGCAGCTTGCCGTTTTGGGCTTTCATTTGGATGTCCAGCACAGCCCCATCTACGCCGCGGCGGGTGATGTTCAGGGTTTGGTATGCGGTGTAGTCAATGGTTTTCATTTTTAAGCCTTTTGTGCCTGTAGAGCAATAGAATATCGCGGGAGCAGCTATCAAATAGATAGTGAAATGGATTCGGTGAGCAGTCTACTTTACGCAGGATTGTGGGCGCTAGCAGTGGTTTTCAGGCACTTTGCAAGGCTGCGGGTGCGCCCAGGAGGGGCGTGAAAAAGCGGGGGCGCATATCGCTCAAACCCAGCTGGCCCAGCACCTCCTGCAAGCGGGCTGCGGCGCTGCGGGCGCTGGCGGCCTTGTGGCTGTGCGCACCGCGCGTGGCAATGATCAGCTCGTTCTTCATCGAATGCTCCCAGCCCACCAGCTCGGTCACCGTCACGCTGTAGCCATGCGCTTCTAATTGCAAGCAGCGCAGCACATTGGTGAGTTGGCTGCCAAACTCGCGGGTGTGCAAGGGGTGGCGCCACAGCTCGGCCAGCGGGTTGCTGGCCATGCTTTTGTTTTTACCAGCTTTGAGCGAAGCGGCTACCTCAGCCTGGCAGCAAGGCACCAGCACCATGTGCTGCACCTGGTGCTTCAGGCCAAAGGCAATCGCGTCGTCAGTGGCAGTGTTGCAAGCGTGCAGCGCGGTGACGATGTCAATGCGCTCTGGCAGTTGTGTGGCATGCTCAGACTCTGCGACCGACAGGTTTAAAAACTGCATACCGCTAAAACCAAACTCTTTGGCCAGCTCGGCACTGCGCAGCACCAGCTCATCGCGCACCTCCACGCCAATCACGCGGCCAGGGATTTTTTCACCCGGCTTGGCTTGCAGCTTAAAGAACAAGTCGTACAAGATAAAACCCAAGTAGGACTTGCCTGCGCCATGGTCTACCAGAGTCACATTTTGGTGTTCTTGCTGCACTTTTTGCAGCAACGGTTCAATGAAGTTAAACAGGTGGTAAACCTGCTTGAGCTTGCGCCGAGAATCTTGGTTGAGTTTGCCTTCCCGCGTAAGGATGTGCAAGGCTTTGAGCAGCTCGACCGACTGCTCGGGGCGGATGTCGTATTTTTCGGCGTTCATGCCAGCATTGTCTTCCAACCCTCAAGCCCCAGCTTTTTGAGCGTCGCAATATTGCGCTCGTAAATGCTGGCCGCATCAGGGAAACTGTCCACTGCCTTCTCCACACTGGCCTCGCGCAGCAAGTGCAGCATGGGGTAAGGCGAACGGTTGGTGTAGTTTTCCATATCATCTGGCGCAGTGCCGCCAAACTGGTAGAGCGGGTGAAAGCTGGCAATCTGCAGCTGCGCATCCGGGTCAGCATGCTCTAGCATGGCGTCTGCCTCGTCCAGAAAATCGTTGTAGTCTAAAAAGTCAGCCAACATGTTCGGCACGATGAGCAGCGTGGTTTCTACCTCGGCAGGTTCTCGCCCAAGCAGATAAATAATTTCTTGCTCTAGTTGTAATAGCAAATCGCTAGGCTCCTGCGCGCTGCTCACGCAGTAGCGAATGCGCCCATGCACATGCTCCGCTTTAGCAAACGGGCACAAGTTCAGGCCGATAACGGCGCGCTCCAGCCAGCGCTGGGTGTTGGCGATGATGTCGTCTTGACCAGGTGATATTTCCATATCGGTATTTTCCGCTTAGTTCCAGCGCTTTTTGTTACCATGTCAGAATAAGTTCACCCCAAGTGCATCCCCGTCCTTGAATAAAAAAACGCTGTCCGAGGCAGATATCTGCGACAAATTCATTACCCCTGCTCTGCAGCAAGGGGGTTGGGACTTGCACGAGCAGATTTTCCGCAAATACACCCAAGCCCAGCTGGCCGAGGCACCGGTGGAAACGGCCGTAAGCTAAAGTCGCTGTATGGCTGTACCTGTACCTACACGCTTGTTTCACATTACTGCCATCGCCAACTTGCCGGCGATTTGCGCGGCGAGTGCGCTGGTGTCTAAAAACGGTGGTGCGGCACAAGGCGTGGCGTACCAAAACATTGCGCATGCGGGCGCGCAGGGTGCCCGGGCGGCCAAGCGGGTACCCAACCCGCCAGGCGGCCCTATACACGACTATGTGCCGTTTTATTTTGCGCCGCGCTCGCCTATGCTCTCTGCCATTCACAATGGCAGGGTGCAGGGCTGCGACTTGAAACAAGAAGACATCGTGCACCTGGAGACCACGGTGCAGCGCGTAACTGCTGCTGGCGAGGCGTTTGTGTTTTATGACCGCAATGCCACGCTGGCGTTTAGCACGGCCTATACTGACCTGGCCCGCTTGGACGCGGTGGCGTGGGACATTTTGACCGAAGCGCCGCAACTGGATGGGTTTTGTAAGTATTTTATGAACCGGCACCAGGACGAGTGCTATGCCGACCGCATGGAAAAGCGGCAGGCGGAGTTTTTGGTGCGGCATCGCGTGCCTTTGGCGCAGATCACGCGGGTGGGCGTGGCCACGGGTGCCAAGGCAGCCAAAGTGCAAGGCCTATTTGCGGCTACAGGAGTATCATTACCCGTTGTGGTTCAACCCGACTGGTATTTTTTAGGCCAGTAACTATGTCAGTACACATTACTTATGGCGATTTACTCAAGCAGGATGATGTTGACGCTATCGTCAACACGGTGAACTGCGTGGGTGTGATGGGCAAGGGTATTGCGCTGCAGTTTAAAAACAAGTGGCCGGCGAATTTTGATTTTTACCGCGCTGCCTGCAAAGCGGGCCGTGTAACGCCAGGCAAAATGTTGGTTTTTGATGCGGGAGCGTATGCGCAGCCACACTACATCATTAACTTTCCCACCAAAGACCATTGGCGGGGCAACTCCAAGCTGTCTTTTATCGAGGATGGCTTAGTAGACTTGATAGCGCAGATTAAAAAACTGGGTATTCGCTCTATTGCCGTTCCACCGCTGGGCTGTGGTAATGGTGGGCTGGATTGGGCAGATGTAAAGCCATTGATTGAGCAGGCTTTTGCCAGTTTGCCCGAGGTTGATATCAGGCTGTTTGAGCCGGGTGCAGCGCCTGCCGCCAAAGCCATGGAGGTGCGCACGGCACGCCCACACATGACGGCAGGTCGCGCAGCCATTTTGAAAGCCATTGACACCTACCGTGACCTGAACTACGGGTTGTCGAAAATTGAAGTGCAAAAGCTGGGCTACTTTTTACAAGTGGCAGGCCAAGACTTGCGTTTGAATTTCGTGAAGCACCAATACGGCCCCTATGCAGAACAGCTACGGCATGCACTCAATCGCATGGAAGGGCATTTTATTGTGGGCTTGGGTGACGGCATGGTGGAGTCTGAAATAGAGCCTACCGTGCGAGCGCTGGCCGAGGCGGATGCGTTTATGCAGACGCAGGGCGATGCCGCGCTAGGCGAGCGCCTAGAGCGCCTGCACAGCTTGATTGACGGGTTTCAGTCGCCGTACGGCATGGAGCTGCTGGCAACCGTGCATTGGGTAGCACACCATGAGCCTGATGCGCACACACCGTCGGGCGCTATGGCGGCTATTCGCGCCTGGAATGCACGCAAGCAAAGGCTCATGCAACCCGCCCATGTACAGGCTGCCTGGGAGCGGCTATCTAGCCAGGGCTGGCTAGTGCCCGAGCGGGCTATGGCAGTGGCATAGCCGGGTCATTGACCGAGAGCAGGACGTAGTTGGTTTACCAGTAAGCCTGCTGAATTACGTACCGTACTTCACGACTTCTTGGTCAATCGCGCCAAACACGCTGACCCCGTCTTTACCCTTCATCTCAATGCGAATCGTGTCGCCAAACTTCATGTAGTCGGTACTGGGCTTGCCGTCCTGGATGGTTTCAATCGCGCGTTTTTCGGCGATGCAGCTATAGCCTTTGGGCCAGTCTTTTTTGCCGTTTTTCTCTACGCCTTTGTTGCTGATGGTGCCGCTGCCGATGATGCTGCCGGCGCGCACGTTGCGGGTTTTGCACAGATGGGCAATCAGCTGGCCGAAGTGGAAGGTCATCTCTTTGCCCGCATCGCACATGCCGACGGTGCGGCCGTTCCACTGGCATTGTGCGGTGAGGTGCAGGCGGCCTTTATCCCAGGCGTCGCCCAGCTCGTCGAGGGTGGCGGCGACCGGGCTGAACGCGGTGGCGGGCTTGCTTTGCAAAAAGCCAAAGCTCTTGGCCAGCTCGTCGGGGATGAGGTGGCGCAGGCTCACGTCATTGGCCAGCATCACCAGGCGGATACCGTCCAGCGCCTGCTCGGGGGTGCTGCTCATTTTGACGTCACCGGTAATCACCGCCAGCTCGGCCTCGAAGTCGATGCCAAAGGCCTCGCTCACACAGGGCACGTCGTCGCAGGGGCCTAAAAGGTCGTCGCTGCCGCCTTGGTACATCAGCGGCTCGGTGTAGTAGTTATCCGGCACGGTGCTGTTGCGCGCCAGGCGTACCAGCTCCACATGGTTGATGTAGGCCGAGCCGTCGGCCCACTGGTAGGCGCGCGGCAGCGGGGCCATGCATTGCTTGGGATCAAACGCAAAGGCGTGGCGGGCCTTGCCTTGGTTGAGGGTGTCATACAGGTCTTGCAGCTGGGGCGACAAAAAGCGCCAGTCGTCCAGCACCTGCTGCAGCTTGCTGGCGATGCCGGTGGCGTAATGGGCGGTGGCCAAGTCACGCGAGACAACGACCAGTTGGCCGTCGCGCGAGCCGTCTTTGAGGGTGGCGAGTTTCATACAGTTCCTAGGGGTGATGCGCGCTAGCGAAGCGACTCTTTGCGGGTGAGTATTTGCCGTTTGACGAGTTTTGAAATTACGTTTAGGTAAATTCGTTTACCATTGCGTAATTCTACGTGCTTTCGCGCCTGAGCTTGCCTATCGCTATCAAGCGCCCCATCACTATACCTTTCATGCCCTCCAAACCCCAAGCCGGTATCCAATCAGTCGAGGTGGGTTTTGCGCTGCTTAACGCGCTGGCGAACGCGCGCGCGCCGATGATGCTGCGCGACTTGGGTACGGCAGCAGGCATGAGCGCGGCCAAAGCACACCGCTATTTGGTGAGCTTTCAGCGTTTGGGCCTGGTAGTGCAAGACGAGCACAACGCCCGCTACGATCTCGGTCCGGCAGCGCTAAAGTTAGGGCTTGCTTCCTTGGAAAGGCTTGACGGCGTGAAGCTAGCCCGCGCGCGCATGGACGACTTGATGCGGGAGGTGGGCCAAACTTTGGCTATTGCCGTCTGGGGCAACCACGGCCCGACCATCGTGCACTGGCAAGAGTCCCCCCAAGCAGTAACGGTGAACCTGCGCCTGGGCGATGTGATGCCTCTGCTCACCAGTGCCACCGGCCGATGTTTTGCAGCTTACGCGCGGCCTGAGGCGATTGCGGCCACCCTGAAAGCTGAAGTGACTGCCCTGGCCAAGATGGCCACCACCGCCCTGCGCAACGACGTACCCACCACAATGGCCGCGGCCCAGGCGCTGTTGGCGCAGACCCGCCAGCACGGCCTGGGCCGGGTGGAGGGCACCTTGCTGCCCGGCATCGCAGGCTTTTGCGCCCCGGTATTTGATGCCAGCGGGCACTTGGTCCTGGGTCTGGTATCGCTGGGCTCCACGGCCAGTTTTGACGCAAAATGGGGCGGTGCAGTGGCCACGTCGCTCAAACGCTGCGCGCAGCAGCTCTCCAGCGATCTGGGCGCCCCGCAGGCGGCTTGAGTCGTGCTGCGCGGCTCTAATGCACGAGCTATTCGCCTGAGCTAAGTCCGTTCGGGCTGAGCGGGTTTCACCGCAAGGTATATTTAACTCCATGCGCAAAAGCTCCACCTTTCCAATCTCACTGCGCAGCTTGCTGGCGCTGGTAGCTGTGGTGTTGCTGGTTCACGGTCTGCTATTGGCGGGCTACCCCACCGCCTTGAACGCTGTAGTCGGGTCCACCACGGCATTGTCCACCCGCCAGATTGAGGCGGCAGCCGTGCCTGCAACAGAGCCTATTGCACCTGTGCCCACGGTCGCAGCGCCCGCGCCAATTGCTGTGCGCACAAAAACTCCGCCCACCGCCAATCTAAAGCCTAGTGTGCCTGCAGCCCAACAAAATATCGCGAGAGAAGCTCCTGAAATAATAGCGAAGTATGAACCCACTCCACTTGAACCACCCCTTGCGCCTGCGGTGCACACGCCCACCATAACGGCAGCGCTGCGCGAAGAACCGCCACTAGTTTCCAACCCGGAACCCACACCCACCGTGAGCGCGGCAGCGACCGATATCCCTGCCTCGCCAACCCCCGCCACGCCCAGCAGTAGCCTCAACCCGGTTGAACTGGCGCAGCAAGAGGCAGACAGCGCGCAGCGCAGAGCTCTGCGGCTAGAGTTTCCTGCTTCTGGCGAACTGAGTTACAACGCCACCCAAATCAGCGGTGGGCAGCCCAAAAACGGCTCTGGCACGCTGAAATGGACCACCGATGGTAGCGACTACCAGCTGCGCCTGGAGTCCTCTGCCTTGTTTGTCACCCTGCTCACCCAAACCAGCGTAGGCAAGCTGGGAGCAGAGGGTTTGCAGCCCGAGCGTTTTTCTGACAAACGCTTCAACCGCAGCGAAAAAGCTGCGCATTTTCAGCGTGATGCGGGCAAGATTAGTTTTTCAGGCAGCAAGAACAGCGCGGCCCTGCAACCTGGCGCACAAGACCGTCTGAGCATGCTGATGCAGTTGGCCGCAATGGCCGCCGGCAGCGCCGACCAGTTAGCCCAAGCCGGTCAAGTGTCGCTGCAAGTGGCCAATACCGAAGAGGCCGATACCTGGCAGTTTGTAGTGAACGCAGCTGAAAAAATCCAGGTGCCCGCGGGGCAGTCC
>JAYVDN010000439.1:0-3399 GCA_043749385.1 Polaromonas sp. | reverse complement strand
CACTGGTGCGGCAGGAGCTATAGGGCCTGTCGGCGCTACCGGTGCTACAGGTGCGGCTGGCGCTAGCCTACTCAGCGGCTCCGGTGCCCCTAGCAACGCGTTTGGGAGTGTCGGGGACTTCTACATAGACACCGCCAACAATAGCTTGATAGGCCCCAAGATTGCTGCTGGTTGGCCTGCTACCGGCATCTCACTAGTAGGAGCCACTGGTGCAACAGGCGCTACGGGAGCCATCGGAGCTACAGGTGCAGCGGGCGCAACGGGTGCAACGGGTGCAACGGGTGCAAGCGGTTCTGCTGGCGCTGCCGGTGCTACGGGAGCTACAGGCCCAGCGGGAGCCGCAGGTGCATCGGGTGCAACCGGCGTACAAGGCACCGGTATCCGCACCGGCTCTGGAGCACCGCTCAATACTGTAGGTAGTGATGGAGACTTGTATTTTGATACTGCCTCTAGCACTGTGTGGGGTCCAAAAGCAGCTGGCGCGTGGCCGGTTACAGGTATTTCATTGGTAGGTGCCGCTGGCGCAACCGGCGCTACTGGCCCAGCAGGAGCAGCCGGGACGGCTGGTGCACCCGGAGCCACAGGTGCCACTGGCCCAACTGGTGCCACTGGCCCAACTGGTGCCGCTGGAACTAATGGCACTAACGGCAGCACCATACTCAGTGGCATCACCGATCCTGTCGCAGCAACAGGTGTGAACGGAGATTTTTATCTCAACACCGCTACCAGCACACTCTTTGGCCCCAAAGCGGCTGGCGTATGGCCTACCCCTGGAGTGCAATTAGCGGCCGCTGGGGGCGCGATTGAAGTATCCACATGCACTGCAAATGCCAGCAACAGCATCGTCGTCACATCAACCGCCACGCGATGGGCTATTTGCAATTTTGGTGCTGCCTCACCTGGCGGAACCACGGTCGTTAACTTCACCTTGCCTTCGGCTGCCTCTTATCCCACGGGCACGGTGGTGACCTTCCAAGCCATTGGAACCGCTGCCGCTGTGGGAACGTTCAGATTTACCTCTCTTGGTTCTTTCTTATTCGCAACAGGCGTAAATGGCTTGTCCACTAATGCTGCTGCACCTTCGGGCGTGTTATCACCCATTACCGGAGGGAATCAATCGTTTCGTATAGTTTCGGACGGTGTGCAGAACTGGTACCGCATACTGTGAAAATCAACCCTGCGGCGTCTTGGCCACCACGCTGACTGGCGTGATGCCGCTTGCACGGTTGTTCTCTACCCAGCGGCGCACGCGCTCAGCGTCGCCCAGGCGGCTGAGCTTGCCTGCGGAGTCCAGGAACACCATGATGAGCTTGCGGCCAGCTATCTTGGTTTGCATCACCAAGCACTGACCGGCCTCGGAGATGTAGCCAGTTTTTTGCAGGCCAATGTCCCAGTCGGGGTTGCGGATCAAACGGTTGGTGTTGACGTAGTTGAGGGTGCGCTCGCCTACGGCGACTTGGTGATCAGGAGAGGTGGAGAACTCGCGCAGTTGGCTGTTGTTTGACGCGTGGGCTACCAAGGTGGCCAGGTCTTTGGCGCTGCTCTGGTTATTGCTTGACAGGCCAGTTGGCTCGACGTAACGGGTGTCGCGCATGCCTAGCTGGGCGGCCTTGGCGTTCATCAGTTGAACAAAGCGGTCCATGCCGCCTGGGTGGCTGCGGCCAATGGCGTGGGCGGCGCGGTTTTCGCTGCTCATCAGGGCCAGCAGCAGCAGCTCGCCACGGGGCAGTTGGGTACCCACCCGCAGGCGCGAGGGGCTGCGCTTTTCGGTGCTCACATCGTCGTCGGTGATGGTGATGAGCTCTTGCATGTCCAGGCGCGCCTCGGTGGCGACAACACCGGTCATAAGCTTGGTGAGCGAGGCGATGGGCAGCACGGCGCTGTCGTTTTTGCTGAACAAAACTTCGCGAGTGTCTTGGTCGATCACAAGAGCTACGCTGGACTTGAGCTCTAGCTCGTCATGCATGCCGTGCAGCCCGGCCATTTGGCCGAAAGACAGCTTAGGCGGTACAGGCGGCACGAAAGCCACGGTGCGAATGGGTATGTAGCGCACTGTGCGCTTACCATGCTTACCACGCAGCACTGCACGCTGCATGCCACCGCTGTGTTTGCCTGCTCTGGACAACTTGGCGAGTACGACAGATTTTTTGCCTGATTTGGCGACGACTTTGCTGCTTGCTTTGCCAGCCACTTTGGCAACTGGCTTTTTTCCCGCTTTGGCGCTCGATTTGGCCACGGTCTTGGTGGTAACCGGTTTTTTCTTGACTGGCGCCGCATAGGCGGACGATAGGCCAGCACCCGCTAGTGCTACGCCCAAGGTGACTGAGCACACACATTTAGCTACGACTGTTAGCAACCGATTCAAAGCAAATCCTTTAGATACAACCATGATGCACGCTCCAAGGCTTGATTCTTGATAGCAGTGGAGTGTATACAAGTAAAGAAATTAATGCAATATCAATCACTTGCGTTACAAACTTAAAACTAAACTGATTAGTAAGTAGTTACCCTTAGTATTTGTAAGCATGCCAACAAGTAACAGCAGCAAATGCTTGATTTGATTGGAGAAAACAGCCTCGGGCGACTTGTGCGGAGTCTGCGCTGCACTAAAAATACTGGCTTACACCTTTTCGTGGGAAAATCGCACTATTCCACTGGCCATCGTGCTAGTGCCCTTTCGCTCTTCCCCCACACAATTTATATGTCCAGCAATTTGCACCCCATGCTTAACGTGGCCGTGAGCGCCGCTCGCGCCGCAGGCGCCATCATCAACCGCGCCGCGCTGGACATTGAATCGGTACGCATAGCGCAAAAGCAGATCAACGACTTCGTCACCGAGGTCGATCAAAAGTCTGAAGCTGCCATCATTGAAACTCTGCTCACGGCCTACCCGGGCCACGCTATCTGGGCCGAAGAGTCTGGTCGCCAACATGGCGCGCAAGACTCGGAGTTTGTCTGGATCATCGACCCACTGGACGGCACCACCAACTTCATCCACGGCTTTCCCATTTACTGCGTGAGCATTGCGCTGGCCGTCAAAGGCAAGGTAGAGCAAGCCGTCGTCTATGACCCCACGCGCAACGACATGTTTACCGCCACCAAAGGGCGCGGTGCTTACATGAACGAGCGGCGTATTCGCGTAAGCAAGCGCACGCAGTTGCAAGACTGCCTGGTGTCCACCGGCTTCCCTTACCGCCCGGGTGATGATTTGAAAAAATACATGGCGATGTTCAGCGACGTAGTGCAACGTGTTGCGGGTGTACGCCGCCCAGGTGCGGCCGCGCTGGATTTGGCCTATGTGGCAGCCGGTTTTAGCGATGCATTTTTTGAATCAGGTTTGCAGCCATGGGATGTGGCAGCGGGCTCGCTGTTGATTCAAGAGGCGGGCGGCTTGGTGGG
>JAYVDN010000438.1:0-1920 GCA_043749385.1 Polaromonas sp. | reverse complement strand
CGAGGATTCATATCGGGCAAAAATCTGACGGCTAACGCTACTTACACGCAAAGATACATAGACGTGCACTGGTATGTGCCAGCACTGCGTAATTTTGTGGCGCAAGAGTACGAACGTCGCAATAGTGCAGGCGCTTTGGATCGCTTTTCGCGCAACGAGCTGACCAGCTATTCTCTGCGCGGTTCAGACAGCTTTGCGCAACGCTAACCCAACGGCACTATGCACTTCTGGCAGCGCTTTACCACCTGGCTTGGCGCACTGCCTGCTTCGCGCGTGACGTGGGCCCTGGCCTTGGCGTTTTGCCTATGGGCGGTGCTGGATCTATTTGCGCTGCGCTTGTCGGGTGGGCTGGCAAATTCCACCTACGACACCATGGTGCGGGCCCGCTTTTATGCGGCGGCACCCGACCCGCGCGTGGTGATCATCGATATTGACGAAGCCTCACTCGCGCAAATGGCCAAGGAGTTTGGCCGCTGGCCCTGGCCGCGCGACACGCTGGCTACGGCGCTGGATTTTATAGAAAAGCAAAACCCGCAGGCGATTGCGTGGGACGTGCTGTTCAGCGATGCCGACCGCCTCTCGCCCGGGGGTGACAAAGCCTTTGACGAGGCGGCCAAGCGCAGCGCGCACAGCCACTTTTCGGTGGTACGCCTGCCAGCTGAATACGACCGGCAGAGCAAAGTGACGCGCGATGCGCTGCCGGGGCTGTGGCTGGGCCTGGCCGTGCCGCGCTCTGCAGGCGTCAATCCGCCCTCTGGCAACGCAGCGGCTGCGCCCGAAGCGGTACGCACTGCTACACCGGCTGCTTTGTTGCCAGTGGCGCAGTCTACGGTAGCCCTCATCCCGCCCGTACTGCCCGCCGTGGCCGCGGGCAAGCTGGGCTACAACAACGGATACACCGATGCCGACGGTGTGTTGCGCCGTTACCGCATGCTAGAAACACTGGCCGATGGTAGCCAAATTCAGTCGATGGCTCTCAGTGTAGCGAATGCAGTGCAAGCTCCAAGTACTATTAATTCAGTAGCTGCTCCCGCGATATTTCATTGGTCTGGTGGCCTATTTGATGCGAAAAAAGAAGACGCATTGATGCTGTGGCGGTCCAAAGCCAACCACTACCCGCGTGTGCCCTTTGCAGATGTGTTCAGCGTGGCAGAAGGTGGCCGGGCGCGCAGCCCGGTACCCAGCTTTGCGGGCAAGATTGTGCTCATCGGTTCTACTGCATCCAGCCTGCACGATATTCACCCCACCCCGCTGGGCGCGCAGCATGCGGGGGTAGACAGCCTGGCCACCGCCATCGACAACGCCGTGAACCAGCGCTACCTGGCCGAGCTGCCGCGCTGGCTGCAAGCGCTGCTGGCCATCGCCCTGTGCTTGGGTATGGCTTGGTGGGTGCAGCGCCACGGCATCGGCTCATTGGATGCGTCACTGCTACTGCTCCCCGGCGCGCTGCTGGGCATCAGCTACCTGTCGATCAACGGCAGCCCGGTGTTTATCGACTTGCATTTGGCCGCTGGTATCGCGCTGCTGTTTATCGCCCTGCTGCGTATGTGGAATGGCTGGCGGCGGAACTTCTGGTGCGGCGAGCCAGCCACCAGCGCACAGCCCCAAGGCATTATGGCGCTGCGCCTGGCGCTGCCTGCAGCCGACGTGGGCCTGGACGCACTGATCCGCACGCTAGAGCTGCACGCCCCCCAATGCCGTGTGCTGGGCGGCGACGCCACCGCCACCTGGCCCGCCCAACTGCGCTGGCCCGAGCTGCACCAGGCGGTGGCCGTGGCCGGGCCTGTTGCGCAGTTGCAGCACTTGCGCAGCACCCTGCTGTCCCGCTCAGCGGAATCTAAAAAACGCGCTGCACTTACAGGCCTTACCGTCGCTGCCTGCAGCGAGCCGTATGCCGTAGAGGCAGGCATCAGCCGCGCT
>JAYVDN010000437.1:0-2648 GCA_043749385.1 Polaromonas sp. | reverse complement strand
GGCCGGCACTATGCCGGCTTTGATAATCTCTTGGCCGTGGTACACGTCATGCACAAAACGGTTCAGCGCGGTGACGCGCTGAACCAGGCCGCGCTCCATGCTGGCCCATTCGTGCGCGGGGATGATGCGCGGGATGAGGTCAAAAGGAATCAAGCGCTCGGTGCCTGCGCCGTCCTCGTCCTTCTCGCCATACACCGCAAAAGTAATGCCCACGCGGCGAAAGATCACCTCAGCCTCTTCGCGGCGTGACTGCATCACGCCCTGCGGCTGCTGCGCAAGCCAGGCATCGTAGCTCATGTAATGTGCCCGCACGCCGCTGGGCGAGGCGTGCATTTCGTCGTATTTATTGGTGCTGCCCATCGTTATATCTCCTTAACACAGCATAGCAAGTTTTGTGCCTTGCGTGTTGCCGTTACGGAATCTGGTGGTGCCAGTAGCGCTTGTTTTTCTCGCGCTGGCACACCAGCGCCTGCGGCTGTGCGCTGCGCCAGGTGGCTGCGCCGCAGCGTGGGCTGGTGATGAGTTGAATATTGCGGTCAATGTAGCGCTGAGCCACCTCGGGTGCGGGGTGGTTAAAGCGGTTGCGGTAGCCCGACTGGCCCAGGGCGATGCCGGGCTGGACGGCATCCAGGAAGGCTTCTGTTGAAGAGGTTTTGCTGCCGTGATGGGGCATCAGCAGCACGTCCGCCTTTATGGGGGCGGAGCTTTCTACCAGCCTGCTTTCTTGCGCGGCTTCAATATCCCCCACCAGCAGCGCGGTGCGCTGGCCATTGCTGATGCGCAGCACGCAGCTCATGGCGTTGGATTTGTTGGCCACTGCGTAGTCGGCCGCTTGGGGGTGCAGCATTTCAAAATCCACCCCATCCCAGCGCCATGTTTGCCCGGCTGTGCAGCGCTGGGCTCTGGCGCGCAGGCCTAGCAGCTCGTGGCCGTCTTCCAGACTGCTGAGCAACGCGGCTTGCGGCTGCATAGCTAGTATGGCGGCAGCGCCGCCAGTGTGGTCGCTGTCGCGGTGGCTGAGCAGCACGGTATCCAGCTTTTCGCCCAAGGCGCGCAGCAGGGGCACCAAGGTGCGCTGGCCCGCGTCGCTCTCGCGGGAGAAACGTGGGCCGGTGTCGTACAGCAGGCTGTGGCTGGCGGTGCGTACCAGCACGGCGTTGCCCTGCCCTATGTCGGCGGCCAGCAGCTCAAACTGGCCGCTGGCGGGGCGAGGCGGCTGCCACAGCAAAACCGGCAGCACCATGGCCGCGCCCACGGCCCGCAGGGCCCAGGGCAACTGCATGGCCAGCACTATGGCACCTATGACGGCGACAGCACCCAAGAATAAAGCGGGAGAAGCTACTGAAATTGTAGCTAGAGGCCAACTGGCAAACCATGCCAGTACCACGCCCAGCACCTGCACGCACACCGCCGCCGCCGTCCACGCCGGGCTGAGTAATACCCCCAGCATGGCCAGCGGCGTGACCACCAAGGTGACCCAAGGGATCGCCAAGGCATTGGCCAGCAAGCCAACCACCGAGATCTGCTGGAACAGCAACAGTGATAGCGGGGTGAGGGCCAAGGTGATGATCCATTGCTCTCGCGCAGCGGCGACGAATTTTTGCATCGCAGGATGAGCCCGCCAACGCGCCCACCCTGAGCCGCCATCCAATTTTCCGTCTTGGACATCACCTGCTGCATTGCCCCTCTCATCCGTAGCAAACAGCACCCCCACCGCCACAAAGCTGAGCCAAAAGCCTGCTTGCAGCAGCGCCCAGGGGTCTATCGCCACCACCACGGCCATGGCCAGCAGCCATACCAGCGGCCACGGCCACTGCTTGCCTGACAGGCGCAAGAGCGCCACGCTGCCCAGCATCCAGATGGTGCGCTGGGACGGCACGCCCCAGCCGCTGAACAGCGCGTAGAGCGCCGCAAGCAGTACACCGCCAACCAGTGCAGCATGCTGCGCAGGCAGCCACAGCATGGCGCGATGACTGCGCCGCCACAGCCAGCCCACGCACAGCGCTGCGGCCCAGGCAAACATCGTCACATGCAGGCCCGAGATGCTCATCAGGTGGGCTACGCCGGTGGCGCGGTAAATGTCCCAGTCGGCCCGCTCGATGGCGGCTTGGTCGCCCACCACCAGAGCGGCTATCACGCCGGCCAGGCGCGGCTCTAGCTGTAGCCCAAAGGGACCGGGCTCGGCCAGGCGGGCAAAAATAGCGTCACGCACATGCTGGCGGGCGCGCTCGACCGGGTGTTGCCAAGTGGAGCCCAGCTTGCGCGGTGCGCCGCCATTGGCATCGTCCTTGGGCGTGGCGCGCACGTAGCCAGTAGCTTGCAGGCCCTGCTCCCACAGCCACAGTTCGTAGTCAAAACCATGCGGGTTGGCGTTGCCGTGGGGCGCCTTGAGCCGCACGGTAAAGGCCCAGCGCTCGCCCGCGCGCAGGTCGCCCAGGCCTTGCTGCAACTCGGCAAAGGGCACGGCGGCAGGGTCTTCGGCGCGCTGTAGGCCGCTGTACCAGCTGAGGTAAATGCTCGGTGGCAAAGTCACGCTACGGCCTGCGGCTTGGGCCGATTCCACTTCCAGCCGAAAGCGCAGGCCTGCCTCGCTGCGCTGGGGCATGGCGGCCACCACGCCCACCACTTGCACGTCGGGGCCTTCCAGG
>JAYVDN010000436.1:0-3405 GCA_043749385.1 Polaromonas sp. | reverse complement strand
ACACCGTCGGCCAGCTCCCGTACAAGACTGAGGCAAGACAGACAAGTCTCAGCGCCCGCCCGTCACATCCACAATCGACCCCGTGGTGTAGCTTGACGTATCTGAGATCAACCACACAATCGCCTCAGCCACCTCATGCGCCGTGCCTGCGCGCTGCATGGGCAACTGCGCGGCCAGTTGGGCCACGCGGTCGGGCAGGCCACCAGAGGCGTGGATCTCGGTGTCGATCACCCCTGGGCGCACAGCATTCACGCGAATGCCCTCGGCTGCCACTTCTTTGGCCAGGCCGATGGTGAAGGTGTCGATGGCGGCCTTGCTGGCGGCGTAGTCGACATACTGGCCGGGGGAGCCCAGGCGCGCAGCGGCGCTGGACAGGTTCACAATCGCACCGCCTTGGCCCCCGTACTTGGTGCTCATGCGCTTGACGGCCTCCGCGGCACAGACAAAACTGCTGGTGATGTTGGTGGTCCACATGCGCTCCAGGCGCTCCACGCTCATGCCATCGACGCGCGTGGGCATATCGACCACACCCGCGTTGTTGACCAGGGCATGAAGACGGCCCAGCTTTTCGTCCACGGTGGCAAATAAACGCAGGATGTCGGCCTGCACTGCCACGTCGGCCTGCACGGCGATGGCCGTGCCACCTGCGGCCACAATGTGGCGCACCACAGCGTCGGCAGCTACCGAGTTGGCCACGTAGTTCACCGCCACGGCCCAGCCCTGCTTGCCCGCCAGGATCGCTGTGGCGGCCCCAATACCGCGCGATGCACCTGTCACCAATACGACTTTTGTGTTGCTTGCAGCCATGATTTTTTCTCCTGAAAAGATTTTGTGAAAGAGGAATAATCGCCGTTACAGTGTGAGCTTACCGCACAACTACCCGGAGACCTATTGTGGCTTTAACGATTGACTATTACCTCGCACCGCAGTCCCCATGGGCCTACTTGGGGCACGCGCGGTTCGCTGCCATTGCACGCAAGGCGGGGGCACGGATTAACCTGATGCCGGTAGACTTTGGCAAAGTGTTTGCCGTGTCTGGCGGTCTGCCGCTGGGCCAGCGCGCGCCGCAGCGCCAGGCCTACCGATTGGTGGAGCTGGCGCGCACCAGCGAATTTTTACAGCTGCCGATGCAGGTCAAACCACAGTTCTTTCCCGTCGCGGGTGACGATACAGCGCGCCTCACGATCACCGTGGGCATGCACGACGGTGCCGATGCCGCGATGGCTTTGAGTGGCGCGGTGCTCAAGGCCTGCTGGGCCGAGCAGCGCAATGTGGCCGCGCAGTCCACACTGGCTGAGCTGCTGGGTGAGTGCGGCCTGGCTGCTGAGCGACTGGAGCAATCCAAAAGCCCGGTGGCGCAAGAGCACTACGAGATGTTCACCCAAAAGGCCATCGATGCAGGCGTGTTTGGCGCGCCCAGCTACGTGGTAGATGGCGAGATATTCTGGGGGCAAGATCGGCTTGACTTTTTAGAACGCCGCTTGGCTGCGGCTTAAGTGTGAATACATGGGGATGGAGGCAGGACGCAGAGGACGCAGAAACTACGCAGAGGACGCAGAAACTACGCAAAGGACGCAAAAGGAATACCAAAAAAATTCATAGGCAAGAACTATGGAGTCAGTCTACAAATTTCAAAAATGTAGGTTTTCTTTTTTCTTTTTTCTTTTTTCTTTTTTCTTTTTTCTTTTTTCTTTTTTCTTTTTTTCTTTTTTTCTTTTTTTCTTCTTTTGCGTCCTTTGCGTAACCTTTGCGTCCTCTGCGTCCTGCCTTATTCTCTCTCTGCATTTTTGATTGGCAATTTTTTAAGGAAATCCCATGGGAACCATGATCAACTTCACCAGTGCCGACGGCACCTCCATTGCCGCCTACGAAGCGCGCCCGGCCGCTGCTCCCAAGGGCGCTATCGTTTTATTGCAGGAAATTTTTGGCGTGAACAGCCATATCCGCGCCGTGGCGGATGGCTATGCCGCTGATGGTTACTACGTGCTGGCACCGGCCACCTTCCAGCGCGCTGAGCCTGGGGTTGAGCTGGGCTATACCCCTGCGGACATGCAACGCGGCATGGCGCTCAAGGGCGCGGCCGAAGCCGTCAAACCCTTGCTGATGCAAGACGTGCAAGCGGCGATTAACCTGGCCGCACAGCACGGCAAGGTCGGCGTGATGGGCTTTTGCTGGGGTGGGCTGCTCACCTGGCGCGCAGCCACCACTTTGAGCGACGTGAGCGCCGCCGTGCCCTACTACGGCGGCGGTATGCACCTGGAGCTGGACAGCGCCCCACGCTGCCCCACCATGGCGCACCTGAGCAACGACGATGCCTATGTGCCGATGGACGGCGTGGCCGCGCTACAGAAAGCACACCCAGCCGTGCAAGTACACATCTACGCCGCCCACCATGGCTTTAACTGTGACCAACGCGGTTCGTGGAATGCAGAGGCGGCGGCGCTGGCGCGCACGCGCACGCTGGCGTTTTTTGCGCAGCACCTGGCCGCCTGATGCCGCGCGACTGTACCACTGCTTTGACGCCTTAATTTTTAGTGTTTTAGCCCTCTAGCCCAACAAAATATTGCGGGAGCAGCTATGAAATATATAGTGATGTTATTGAGCCTGGCAGCCTCTCTGGTACAAGCCGCAGACTACGCAGGCCCCTTGCTGGACGCCCATCTGCACTACAACGAAGAGGCGCAGGCGGCGCACCCCGTACCCGACGTGCTGGCGCGCATGCAGCGCAGCGGGGTGCGCGCCATCGTGGCCAATTCGCGGCCCAACGAAGGCACACGCTCGCTGGCTGCGGCCACCACACAAACCGCCAAAGCGGGCGTGACGGTGCTGCCTTTTGTGCGGCTGTACCGCAACCGCGATGACTACAGCACCTGGTTCAAGGACGAGTCGATCTACGCGATGGTGCTCACTGAGCTGGCGCGCGGCACAGCCGCTGGGCCCTACAAAGGCATTGGCGAGTTTCACCTGTATGACAGCCAGAATGCCAATGGCGCGGTGGCCAAAAAGCTGATGCTGCTGGCCGAAGACAAGGGCCTGGCGGTGCTGGCGCATGTAGACGACACCGCAATCGACCTGCTGATGGCGAATACGCTGAGCAAAGGTCAAAAAGCCAAGCTCATCTGGGCGCACACCGGCATAGGCGGGGCCAGCATAGCGAGAGTGCGTGAGTTGCTGCTCAAATACCCGCTGCTGCTGGGCGAACTGTCCTACCGCCCGGGCCTCACGGGTGGCGACGGCAAGCTGACGCCCGAGTGGCGCGCGCTGGTGCAGGAGTTTCCTACCCGCTTTGTCATCGGCTCCGACACTTGGGTCAACCAGCGCTGGCAATACTACGAAGAGCTGATGCACGGCTACCGCAGCTGGCTGGGCGATTTGCCTTTTGATGTGGCACGCCAAATCGCCTGG
>JAYVDN010000435.1:0-10187 GCA_043749385.1 Polaromonas sp. | reverse complement strand
TGATCGCCATTGGCCGTGGCGAGATTTGGGGGGTGGGCCTGGGCGGCAGTGTAGAAAAACTGCACTGGTTACCCGAAGCGCATACCGATTTTCTATTGGCAGTAATTGGCGAAGAATTTGGCTTGATCGGCGTGCTGGTGGTCATCGGTTTGTTTTTATGGATGACACGCCGCATCATGCACATCGGCCGACAGGCTATCGCGCTGGAGCGTTTGTTTGCGGGTCTCGTCGCGCAAGGCGTGGGTATTTGGATGGGCTTTCAGGCGTTTATCAACATGGGTGTGAACTTAGGTGCGCTACCAACGAAGGGATTGACATTACCGCTGATGAGCTACGGTGGTTCTGCCATTTTGATGAACCTTGTGGCTTTGGCCGTGGTGCTGCGCGTCGATTATGAGAACAAGCAACTCATGCGCGGGGGGCGACTATGAGTACCCCATCGAGCAAGTGTGCATTGATCATGGCGGGTGGCACCGGTGGGCATATCTTCCCCGGTTTGGCTGTGGCTGAAGCTTTGCGCAGCAGCGGCTGGCAAGTGCAGTGGCTGGGCGCGCCCAACAGCATGGAATCGCGCTTGGTGCCCTCACGCGGATTCCCGTTGCAAACAATTGATTTCTCAGGCGTGCGCGGCAAAGGAATCGTCACTCTGGCTTTACTGCCCTTGCGTTTACTCAAAGCGTTTTGGCAAAGCATTCAAGTCATTCGCCGGGTGAAACCCAACGTCGTCGTGGGGTTGGGTGGCTACATCAGTTTTCCTGCAGGCTTGATGGCCGTGTTGCTGGGTAAACCGTTGGTTTTGCATGAGCAAAACTCCGTAGCAGGCATGGCCAATAAAGTTCTGGCTACAGTGGCTGATAAAGTGTTTACGGCTTTTCCCGGTGTACTCGCCAAAGGCGAGTGGGTGGGCAATCCGTTGCGCGCAGAGTTTTTGCAGCAAGCAGAGCCATCTGCCCGATTTTCAGGCCGCAGTGGCCCGCTCAATTTGCTGGTCGTAGGCGGTAGCTTGGGCGCCAAGGCCTTGAACGATATCGTACCCAAAGCTATGGCCTTGCTGCCTCTGGCGCAGCGTCCACGCATCACACATCAGAGTGGCGAAAAACAGATCGATGCATTGCGTGCCAATTATGAAGCCGCTGGGGTAGAGGCCACCCTCACGCCATTCATTGACAACACGGCGGTCGCCTTTGCTGAGGCTGATTGGATTGTGTGTCGAGCCGGGGCCTCCACCGTTGCTGAAATTGCAGCTGTGGGTGCAGCGGCCCTGTTTGTGCCGTTCCCTTTTGCAGTCGACGACCACCAGACCACTAACGCGCGCTTTTTAAGCGACCAAGGTGCCGCGCAACTGATTGCGCAAAAAGATTTAACGCCAGAGGGTTTGGCCATGATGCTACAAAAAACAGAGCTTCGCTCGCTTTTATCTATGAGCGAAAAGGCCAAATCCATGCAGAAAATTAGCGCCACTGAAGCGGTACTGCAAGCCTGCGAAGCGCTTACGGGCGGTCATACCGTAAACGCACAAGGAGCCAATCTGTGAAGCACGCCGTTCGCAACATCCATTTCGTCGGTATTGGTGGCTCGGGCATGTCGGCTATTGCCGAAGTGCTGCACAACCTGGGTTACGTTGTCTCTGGCTCCGACCAGTCTGACACCACCACGCTGCGCAGGCTGAGCAGTTTGGGTATCAAAACCTTCGTGGGCCATGCGGCGGCTAACGTCCAAGGGGCAGATGCCGTAGTGATATCTACCGCCGTCAAAGCAGATAACGCAGAAGTCGTGGCGGCGCGCGCGCAGCACATCTCCATTGTGCCGCGCGCCCTGATGCTGGCCGAGCTGATGCGCCTGCAGCGCGGCATCGCCATCGCGGGCACCCACGGCAAAACAACCACCACCAGCCTGGTAGCCAGCGTGCTGTTGGCTGCAGGGCTAGACCCCACTTTCGTGATCGGCGGGCGGCTTACCAGCGCCGGAGCCAACGCCCGCCTCGGACAGGGCGACTACATCGTGGTCGAGGCGGACGAGTCGGATGCCTCGTTTTTGCACCTGCTCCCGGTAATGGCCGTGGTGACCAACATCGATGCTGACCATATGGAAACCTATGGCCATGATTTTGAGCGACTCAAGGGTGCGTTTGTCGATTTCCTGCACCGCATGCCCTTTTATGGCGTGGCGGTGTTGTGCACCGACGATGCAGCGGTCAAAGACATCATGTCCAAGGTAACCTGCCCCGTCACGACCTATGGTTTGAACGAAGACGCGCAAGTACGCGCCGTCAATGTGCGGCCGGCTAACGGCAAGATGCACTTTACGGTACAGCGCCGCAACGGTGTGACTATGCCTGATATGGACGTCACACTGAACCTTCCTGGTAACCACAACGTGCTCAACGCGCTGTCGGCCATTGCCGTTGCCACCGAGCTGGACGTGCCCGATGCCGCTATACAAAAAGCGCTGAGTGAGTTTGAAGGCGTTGGTCGCCGCTTCCAAAGCTACGGGCAAGTCCCGGCGAAGGATGGCGGCAACTTTACCGTGATTGACGACTATGGCCACCACCCGGTAGAGATGGCTGCCACCTTGGCGGCAGCGCGCGGCGCATTCCCAGGCCAACGCCTGGTATTGGCATTCCAGCCGCACCGCTACAGCCGCACGCGCGATTGTTTCGAAGATTTTGTGAAGGTGATTAGCCGGGCCGATGTGGTGTTGCTCTCTGAAGTGTATGCCGCGGGTGAAGCCCCGATTGTCGCGGCAGATGGTCGCGCTCTGGCGCGCGCACTGCGCGTGGCAGGCAAAGTAGAGCCAGTATTTGTAGACGATATTGCGGCCATGCCGAAAGCGGTGGCCGATAACGCCCGTGCGGGCGACGTGGTTTTGTGCATGGGCGCTGGTTCGATTGGCGCCGTGCCTGAAAAAATTATTGAAATGCTACAAAAATAGGAGCTGCTTGCGCAATAATCCAATGCGCTAGAACTTGAAAAGGTAATGAACGTGATAAATTTTGGCAAAGTAGCCGTGTTGTTTGGTGGTGCATCGGCAGAACGGGAGGTCTCCCTCATGTCGGGCACCGGTGTGCTCAAAGCGCTGCTTTCGCGTGGCGTAGACGCGCACGCCTTTGACCCGGCGCAACGCGACTTGGGTGATCTCAAGCGCGAAGGCTTTGCGCGCTGCTTTATCGCCCTGCACGGCCGCTTTGGTGAAGATGGCACAGTCCAAGGCGCGCTAGAACTGTTGGGCCTACCTTATACCGGCTCCGGAGTGATGGCCTCGTCGCTGGCGATGGACAAAGTAATGACCAAGCGGGTATGGCTGTCAGAAGGTTTGCCCACGCCAGCCTGGCGAGAAGTGGCTTCTGCTGAGCAAACGCTGCAAGCCTTTGCAGCGTTAGGCAGCCCCATGATTGTCAAACCCGCCCGCGAAGGCTCCACCATCGGTTTGACGAAAGTGACCGATGCCGCCCAGTGCGCGCAGGCCTACGCATTGGCAGCCCAGCACGACCCTTCTGTGCTGTGCGAGCAATTTATCAGTGGCGATGAAGTGACCTGCCCCGTGCTGGGTAGCGAAGCCAGTGCCAAGGCTCTGCCAGTGATCCGCGTGGTCGCGCCTGGGGGCAGCTACGACTACCAAGCAAAATACTTTGGCAACGAAACCAAGTACATTGTGCCCTGCGATTTGCCCAAGGGTGAGGAACCGGCAATTCAGGAATTGGTCGTCAAGGCCTTCCGCACCCTCAACTGCAAAGGTTGGGCGCGCGCCGATGTCATGATTGACGCGGCAACCCGTAAGCCGTATTTGCTCGAAATCAACACCTCCCCCGGCATGACCAGCCATTCGCTAGTGCCGATGTCGGCAAGCGCTGCGGGCATGAGCTACGAAGATTTGTGCGTGCACATTCTGGGTACTGCTTCTTTGGAGCACGCCAAGCCATGAACTCCAGCCTACCCACACCTACCGACGTGCGCCTGATGAATATCAGCGCCACGCTATTGGGCGCGGGTTTGTGCGTGGCTTTGGTTGTGGGTGCAGCCCGTTGGGCCATACGCCACCCCGTATTTTCCATCGCTGGCATCACGGTGCAGGGCGACACCGTACATAACAATGACGTGACATTGCGCGCTAACGTGGCATCGCGATTGCAAGGCAATTTTTTCACGCTGGATTTGGCGCAGACACGCGCTGCGTTTGAGGCGGTGCCTTGGGTACGCAAAGCCGTCGTACGACGCGAATTTCCTAACCGTCTGCGTGTGAGCTTGGAAGAGCACCGCAGCGCAGGCTTGTGGGGCGCTGACAGCGAATCGCGTTTAGTCAACACTTTTGGTGAAGTGTTTGAGGCCAATGCAGGAGACGCCGAGAGCGAAGAGCTTCCGCGTTTGTTAGGCCCCGATGGCCAAGGCCCGCAGGTGCTAGCGGTTTACCGTAGCTTGAACGCGCTGTTTATACCGCTGGACGCAAGTATTGAAGAGCTGGAACTGACGGGACGCGGCGGTTGGCGACTGCTGCTCGATGGTGGTGCAGTGATAGAGATGGGGCGTGGCACTGCGGCAGAACTGGTTGCGCGGATCAAACGCTTCACCCAAACCTATACCCAGGTTTTATCGGCTTACCAACGCGCGGGTTTAGACCGCATTGAGTCGGTGGATTTGCGTCACAACGAAGGCTATGCCATACGGCTGCGCGGCGTGAGCGCCGTAGTGACAGCACCAGGAACAGAGAAAAAATAGAGGCAGAATCATGGCAAAAGACTATAAAGATTTGGTAGTGGGTTTAGACATTGGTACCTCCAAAGTAATGGTGGTGGTGGCCGAGGTGATGCCTGGAGGTGAGCTGAAACTTGCCGGTTTAGGCATTGCGCCCAGTAATGGTTTAAAGCGCGGTGTGGTGGTAAACATTGATGCCACCGTGCAAAGCATTCAACTGGCTTTGAAAGAAGCCGAGTTGATGGCAGACTGCAAAATTACCCGTGTGTATACAGGCATTACCGGTAGCCATATTCGCGGCATCAACTCCAGCGGCATGGTGGCGGTGAAAGACCGCGAGGTCACCCCTGCAGACGTGGCGCGCGTGGTAGAAACCGCCAAGGCCATCAACATCTCCAATGACCAGCGTTTGCTGTTGGTAGAGCCGCAGGAGTTTGTGATTGACGGCCAGGATGTGCGCGAGCCCATTGGCATGAGCGGCATCAGGTTAGAGGCCAAGGTACACATCGTCACGGGCGCGCAGAGCGCTGCTGAGAACATTATCAAGTGCGTACGCCGTTGTGGCCTGGAAGTGGAGCAACTGATGCTGAACCCGCACGCCTCCAGCCAAGCCGTGCTCACTGATGACGAAAAAGAATTAGGTGTAGCGATGGTAGACATCGGCGCGGGCACGACGGATGTAGCCATCTTTACTGGTGGTGCCATCCGCCATACAGCGGTCATTCCCATTGCAGGTGATTTGATCACCAGCGATATCGCCATGGCGCTGCGCACCCCAACCAAAGACGCAGAAGACATCAAAGTTGAAAGTGGTTGCGCCAAGCAGTTGTTGGCCGATCCACAAACGCAGGTCGAAGTACCGGGCCTGGGCGACCGAGGCCCACGCATGCTGGGCAAACAAGCTTTGTCGGGTGTGATAGAGCCGCGTGTAGAAGAAATTTACTCGCTGGTGCAGCAAGTGATTCGTGAGTCGGGCTATGAAGAAGTGCTGTCTTCGGGCATCGTCATCACCGGCGGCAGTGCCGTGATGACCGGCATGGTCGAGCTAGGAGAAGACATCTTTTTGAAACCCGTGCGCCGCGGTATGCCGCAGTACAACAGCGCGTTGTCCGACATGGTGGCGCAGTGTCGTGCGGCCACGGTGATGGGCCTGCTGGAAGAAGCTCGGCTGGCACGTTTGCGCGGCTTCAAAGTGGCCGCCAAGAGCGGCTCTGTGAAAACGGCCTTTGGCCGGTTCAAAGATTTCGTCGTGGGGAACTTCTAACATGTTCAAGAAACTCTACATGGCACGCGGCAGCCCACCCAGATGGCCGGGCAAAGACCCCGGTTGGATAGACAGCTCCTGACGGGGAGCCAGTCAGTAAAAAAACAAGTATCAAAAATTTTAGGCAACTGCAATAAACGATTGAAGGAGAATTGAAATGGGTATCGAAATGATCGAAGTCGAAGAATTTAATTTGGGCACACTCATTAAGGTGATCGGTGTGGGCGGCGGCGGCGGCAATGCCGTGGAGCACATGATTGCGCGCAGCGTGCAAGGCGTGGAGTTTATTACCGCCAATACCGACGCGCAGGCACTCTCACGCAGCGCGGCGCACAAAACCATTCAACTGGGCACCAGCGGCCTGGGCGCAGGCAGCAAGCCGGATAAAGGCCGTGACTCAGCGCAAAGTGCTGAAGACGACATCCGCGCTGCCATCGATGGCGCGCACATGCTGTTCATCACTGCCGGCATGGGCGGTGGTACCGGCACGGGTGCGGCACCTGTGATTGCACGCATTGCCAAAGAGATGGGCATCCTCACTGTAGGCGTAGTGACCAAGCCTTTTGAATGGGAAGGCGGTCGCCGCATGACCAATGCCGACAACGGCTTGGCCGAGCTGGAAGCCAATGTGGACTCGCTGATCGTGGTGCTGAACGAAAAGCTGCTGGATGTACTGGGCGACGATATCACCCAAGACGAAGCTTTTGCACATGCCAACGACGTGCTGAAAAATGCGGTCGGCGGTATTGCCGAAATCATCAACGTGCCCGGGCACGTGAACGTCGACTTTGAAGACGTGCGCACCGTGATGGGCGAGCCAGGCAAAGCCATGATGGGTACAGCAGCCGCCAATGGGCCAGACCGCGCGCGCATTGCTGCTGAGCAGGCAGTGGCCTGCCCCCTGCTGGAAGGCATTGACCTGTCGGGTGCCAAAGGTGTATTGGTATTGATCACCGCCGCGAAAGGCTCGCTCAAATTGAGCGAATCCAAGCTGGCGATGAATACCATTCGAGCCTACGCATCGCCTGATGCGCATGTGATCTACGGCACCGCCTACGACGACAGCTTGGGTGAGGACATTCGCGTGACCGTAGTGGCCACAGGCTTGTCGCGCCAAGGCATGCGCCGTACTGCGCCTCCGCTGCAAGTGCTACGGACAGGCACCGATAACGTGCCCTTTCATGTGCCTACGGTGAACAATGTGGTGGGCCAAGGCCCAGCGACCAGCGTTGGCAACGGCATGGGTACTGGTGCTGGACAGCCAGACTACAACGGCATGGCGGTCCCTAGCGTGTGGCGTACCAACCGCACCCAAGCCGCGGCTAAGGTAGACGCGCTGTCTTCGGGCGGAATGGACGATTTTGAGATTCCGGCATTTTTACGCAAACAAGCGGATTAATAGCAAAACAGTGCTACTTTTTTGAATAGCCCTTGGAATCTCCAAGGGCTTTTTTCATTGCCCCGCTTAGAATATGCGTGTGTTACAACAAAGAACCCTTAAGTCCTTGACCAAAGCCGTAGGCGTCGGAGTGCATAGTGGCCAGCGTGTAGAGCTGACCCTGCGCCCAGCCCAGCCTGATACTGGTATTGTGTTTCGGCGGGTGGATTTGCCTGAGCCTGTGGATATTCCCATATCCGCCCTGTCCGTGACCGATACCCGCATGGCCACTACAGTCACCGCCCATGGCACCAAGGTACAGACTATCGAGCACTTCATGTCGGCCTGTTCCGGGCTCGGTATCGACAATTTATATGTGGATATCACCGCAGAAGAAGTGCCGATCCTGGATGGCTCGGCCGCGTCCTATGTATTTTTATTGCAAAGCGCCGGTATTGCAACGCAAAACGCACCCAAGCGCTTTATCCGTGTGCTCAAACCTGTGGAGGTGCGCCAAGGCGAAGGCGTGCACACCAAATGGGCAAAGCTGGAGCCTTTCGAGGGCTACAAACTCGGCTTTGAAATCGAGTTCAACCACCCTGCTGTCGACTCCACTGGCCAAAGGGTCGAGTTTGACATGTCCACGGGCAACTACAGCCGCGACATAGCACGCGCCCGCACCTTTGGTTTTACCCGTGATGTAGAGGCCCTGCGCGCTAACGGCTTAGCCTTGGGCGGCGGTTTGGACAATGCCATCGTGATGGACGATTACAAAGTACTCAACACTGGTGGCCTGCGTTATGACGATGAATTTGTCAAGCACAAAATTCTCGATGCCATGGGAGACCTTTACTGTTTAGGCAAGCCTTTGCTAGCCGCTTACTCGGCATTTCGCTCGGGCCACGCCATGAACAATCTGCTGCTGCGCGAGCTGCTGTCTCGCCCGGATGCCTACGAAGTGACCAGCTTCGAGGACGAGCGCCGTGCGCCTGCTGGCTTTGCCCAGCTGGCGCGGGCTTGGTAGCCCCCATCAAGGCAACTTAGTGGCAAGCCCCTCTTCGAAACCCGCATCCGCGCCTGCCCAGCAGGCGCGCCTTATTTTGCAAGACCCCCTCGCGGGCGAAGACGCAACCCTACCCGCGTTGCGACTGAGCCGAGAGCTGGGGCCCGCGGCAGAATCGGGACTTGACCGGGACACAGCCCAGCAGATTTGGGAGACCTTGCAACTCAAACCCGAAGAGATCATTGCCGGCCGTGCCCAGCTGCGAGAAGCCAATGCCAAAGCGCAAACGGCTACCCAGCAAGCGCAGACTGCACGCGCCGAAGTCGGGCAGCTGCAAGCCAAGCTACAGCACTTGCAAGAAACACGGTGGCAGCACCCGGCAGTCTATGGCGCAGGCGCTGCGCTGCTGGGTGTCGGTTGGCTTTGGCTCTCTGAGAGAAAAAAACGCATCGCAGCCCAAGAGCATGCGGTGATGTTGTTGGGCGAAGATAACAGTGTCTTGGCGATGCCCGAAGGCCCCTCGTCGATATCCGAGCCCGTGGCCATAGAGCCCTTCCACAGCTTTACACCGCCCCCTGCGCCCTTTGCCTCCCCTGCGCCCTTTGCCTCCCCTGCGCCCCCGGTACCCGTCGCACCCACGACCCGGCCCCTGTCAGACCCCATAGCCCTGTCTATTACCCCGGAAGATTTACTGCCCTACGTTGCGCCAGAAAAGGCCGCGGCGCCCGTGTTCGAACCTCCCACGCCATGGTGGAAGTTCAGTAAACGCAAGCCTGCTCGCCAGCCCGCTCACAAGTCCGTTGCAACTGCGTTGTCAAGCAGCGGTTTTGGCTCACCTGACGACTACCACAGCGCGCAAATCCAAGCCCCCGACTCTGACGAACCGTACGAGGGCACCACCGAGTTGGAGGATATGGATGCGCCCGAAGTGCCGGCGTATGACATTGAGCTGGCGAATGTCGAGCTGCTGACGCAAACCCGCCTTAAGCCCGCTTCCAGCGAAGACGCCATGGGCCATCTGCTGGAAATTCGCATGGCGGTGCAAGCCCTCGTGGTGCTGGGCAAACCATCATCTGCGCTCACACTGCTGGCCCAGCACATTGAGGAGGTGCCCAACACCTGTGCGTGGGCCTATATGGAGTATTTGGACTTGAGCTCCAACCTGGGGCAGCGTGACGCGTTCGAGGCCATGCGCAAACGCTACCGTTTGCAGTTCAATCGCCTGGCGCCTTACTGGATGGAGCCCAACGGATCGGTGCAAAGCCTGGAAAGCTACGAACGCCCCATGGCTGAGCTGTGCGCAGTATGGCCATCGCTGGATCGCGCCAAAATATTGATAGCTACTTGGCTGCAAGGCACCTTGCACGCACGCCGCCTGTTCCAGCGCCCGGCCTACCATGACTTATTCGACTTGTATGAAATGCTGGAGTTCTATGACGACCAGTCTCCTGCTGCGCCAGACTTTGTCCCCACAGTAAGCTTGCTTGATTTGGATTACGAGTTTGCAGTAGAGGTTAAAATTGAACCGCAAACCAATGAAGACGTGCTGCGCGCTGTACCCACTGTCAAAACGGGGGGGTTCGATGTGGACTTTAACCTCGCGCAAGGCGCTACCGAGATGGGCGCACTGGCACGTTTTTCGGATACCCCTAATACAGCCAGACCCCTCTAGCCAGACCCCTCGCAGCCGAGGTTTTTAAGTCACCTTCCATGTACGTACTTTTTGAAGAAGGCGGCAAGTTCCTTGCAGGCCGTGTGCTCTCGCAAGCCGAGGCTTCGCTGCAAGTAGAGCTTGACTCTGGTAAACGCGTTAAACTCAAATCAGCGCTGGCGCTGCTGCATTTTGACAAACCC
>JAYVDN010000434.1:0-1790 GCA_043749385.1 Polaromonas sp. | reverse complement strand
TCCGCAGCCCGCCTACACACCACAAATTCGCTTGTACCAAAACTGGTTGCAACGTGAACGCGCCTTAAGTTTTACCGACTACGCGTCATTGCACCACTGGTCGGTGACAGATTTGAATGCGTTTTGGCAGTCGGTGTGGGACTATTTTGAGGTGCAGTCTCCTACACCTCACGCCTGCGCATTAACGTACGATCATATGCCGCACGCCCAGTGGTTTGTGGGTGCGCAGGTTAACTATGCACAGCAGGTACTGCGCCACGCGCAGGCAGCCCACGCAGCAGGTATGGTGGCCATGGTGAGCGAGAACGAGCGCGGCGAAGTAAAAGAGCTGCCGTGGCCCGAGCTGCAACGCCAAGTCGCCTCGCTGGCGCTGAGTCTGCAAGCTATGGGAGTGCAGCGCGGTGACCGCGTGGCCGCATATATGCCCAATATTCAAGAGACCATCGTGGCGTGCTTGGCGGTGATGAGCATCGGCGCCGTGTGGAGCGTGTGCGCCCCCGACATGGGCACACCTGCTGTGCTAGACCGTTTTAGCCAAATCACACCCACGGTGTTGATTGCGGTGGACGGTGTGTTCTATGGCGGCAAAGCCATAGACCGCAGCGCCGTGGTGCAAGCGCTGTGCGAGGGTCTGCCCACGCTAAAGCATGTGCTGGTGCTGGCCACACCTTACGCCACAGGTACTATTAAAACCGTAGCTGCTCGAGCAGGTTTTGCGGCCTGTACAGCACAAAACGATACTAAAACTGCAGCGTTTGAGCCGCTATGGCTACCTTTTGATCACCCACTGTGGATAGTGTATTCCAGTGGTACCACCGGGCTGCCTAAACCTATCGTGCATGGCCACGGCGGCATTATCCTCACGCTGCTGGGGATGAAGAGTTTAGGCAACGATGTAGGTTGCAGCTACCACGCTAACTCGTGGGGCGAGCGTTACCACTGGTACAGCTCGACTGGCTGGGTGATGTGGAACGCGCAAATGGCGGGCCTGGCTACGGGCACTACCATTTGCATCTACGACGGTAACCCCTCAGGCAGTAAAGACACGGTGGACTGGACTGTTCTGTGGCGCTTTGCAGCGCGGCACAATGTCACCTACTTTGGAGCGGGCGCGGCGTTTTATACCAACTGCATGAAAGCCGGGTTGGATATTGCCAGCCGTGGTGATGTGCAGCGCGTGCGCGCACTGGGCAGCACCGGGTCGCCGCTACCAGATGACGTGCAGCGCTGGGGGACAGAGCAATTTAAAAAGCTCGGAACACCTGACATCTGGTGGTGCAACATATCAGGCGGGACAGATTTTTGTGGTGCATTTATAGGCGGTAACCGAGAACTGCCGCAAGTGCCTGGCCAAATGCAGTGCCGATTGTTAGGCTGTGCCGTTGAGGCGTGGAATGAAGACGGTCAAGTGGTGCTGGGCGAGGTGGGCGAGCTGGTGTGCACGCAGCCCATCCCGTCTATGCCGCTGTATTTTTGGAACGACGGCGGTGATAAACGCTACTTGTCGAGCTACTTTGACATGTACACCATTGCCGATGGCCACGGGGGCCGCAAGCCGGTATGGCGGCATGGCGACTGGCTCAAAATTGGCGCAGACGGTGGCTGCATTATTTATGGCCGCAGCGACGCTACGATCAACCGCATGGGCCTGCGCATGGGTACCAGCGAAATTTACAGCGCTGTGGAAGCACTGCCTGAAATGCTGGACTCCATGGTGGTGGACTTGGAATACTTGGGCAAAGAAAGCTATATGCCGCTATTCGTCGCGCTGCGCCCCGGCATCACGCTAG
>JAYVDN010000433.1:0-6611 GCA_043749385.1 Polaromonas sp. | reverse complement strand
GCGCAAAACTTGGCGAACTGGCCGTCGTTGCCCACGGCCAAGATCAAATGGTCTTTCTCGCCGTTGTCCATCGGCGCGGTTTCAAACACCTGGTAGGGCACGATGTTTTGGTGCGCATTGCCAGCGCGGCCCGGCACTTTTTTATTCACCAAATAGTTGGCCCCCAGGTTCGCCAACATGGCCACTTGGGTGTCCAGCAGCGCCATGTCGATATGCTGGCCCTGCCCCGTGCGCTCGGCGTGGCGCAGCGCGGCCAGGATGGCGGTGCAGGCATACATGCCGGTAAACAAATCGGCCACCGCCACGCCCACTTTTTGCGGACCGCCGCCAATGTCGTCGCGCTCACCGGTCACGCTCATCAGCCCGCCGATGCCCTGTACCGCGTAGTCATACCCCGCACGGTCTTTGTACGGCCCGGTTTGGCCAAAGCCGGTGATGCTGCAATACACCAAGCCGGGTTTGATTTTAGAAAGCGAGGCATAGTCCAGCCCATAGCGCGCCATATCACCCACCTTGAAGTTCTCCACAAACACATCGCAGTGGAGCAGCAAATCCCGGATCGTTTGCTGCCCCGCAGGCGTAGAGATGTCGCACGCCACCGAGCGCTTGTTGCGGTTGGTACCCAAGTAATACGCCGCCTCCGCCGTGTCCTTGCCCTGTGCATCCTGCAAAAACGGCGGCCCCCAGCCACGGGTGTCGTCGCCCGTCTCCGGGCGTTCGATTTTGATCACGTCTGCGCCCAAATCAGCCAAGGTTTGGGTGCACCACGGGCCCGCTAACACGCGGGAGAGGTCGAGGACTTTGATGCCGTCTAATGAGTTCATACCGTGATTGTCCGCGCAAACTGCTTAGACTGATTAAGGGTGCCATCAAACAGCGCCCTAACATCTATAGTGCTTTCCCGTGTCTTTGTATCCAAGTGGCAAGCTCCAAAGGCCTGATGCCAAAGCGCACCGCGTTCCCGGGATGCAGGGCGACAAACTCTTGCAGAACCAATTGGATGAAGTGATCTTTGTCGGGCGCCGCCACATTGGGCGGCACTCTGGCAAGCACGCTCGCCTGCGTGGCAGCCTGGTCGTTTTGAACGATGGCGGCCACTACTTCGCTCAAGGCTTGGCGGTACCGCAGACGGAAAATGTCTGGCGGCACCAGATTTTGTTTAACGGCTACGTATTGCTGGCAAGACCGCTCGTAGGCCCAGATGAATACGTCGCGCAACAGCTCAATGCGATTGAGCTCGTACACGCCGATCATGGCGTCCACATAGGCCTGTTGCGGCACGTCGATGAAGGACAGCGGGCACAGGTTATGGCGAATGAACGGTATGTTGGCTGCCAACCTGGACACGCGCTTGTTCACATCTTCAAAGGGTTGCAGGTAGGGCAAATGCACCATGAGGAAAAAGGCCTGCTCGAATGGATCGTCAATTTCTGCAGCCATCTGGATAACGATGCCAAACAGCTCCTCCAGCCGCTGCGGCAATGCAACCGGCAAATACACGCTGCCGCCAATCTCCACCGCCCTGCGGCGAATGCGGCCAATCGCCGCCGGGTCGGCCATCAAGCCGTCCGACAGGAAGGCGTGCAGCGCGATAATGCCATCGGGGGTCAACTGGGCATGCGCGGGGTCTAGCACCAGGTATTCAATGGCCTGCTTGTGGTTCAAGATCATTTGGGTTTCCAGCGCATCTTTGCCTTCGGCGGCCTGGCCGAACTCAATCAGCCTCGCGGTGTCCAGTCTGCTGTAGGTATTGCCCTCTAGCTGGGACGATGCCCACGACAGGTCGATCAATAAACGGTTGAGAATGTCCCGCGCGAAGCTGCCCGCTGGCGTCTGGTCAGCCGGAGACCGGCCCAAGGTATGCAGTTGATCGCGCAAACCCTGCGGCAGATACGCCGTGTGATTGGGGTGGTATTGCTCTAAGAACTCTAGCTTGTAGCCCACCGGCTGGCGCAAGGCCCGAGGCTGGCGCACGTAAGTTTTAATCTCCTCGCCCTGCGGTGACGTGGGCACGTAAACATCGGCGAAAGCGCGCACCGCGTCTTGCTCATGCACCTGGGTGAGCGTTGCGGTCACGGTCTGAGGGGCGGGCACGTAGCGCACGGATCGGGCCTCGCCCAGCATCTGAAGCCGTCCGAGTTCTACCAACAGGGCAAGCCGCCGCTGCAAGGTGCGCTGCGGCATGCTGCGGCCCAGCATCCGGGCGATGGCATCGATGCCCATACCTGCTGGGTGCGCAGAAATCAGCTCGAACAGTCGGTCAAGCTCGGTTTGAGGGGTGACTCGCGGCATGTGCTCAACTCCTTGGTTCCAGAGTCACAGTATCGCGCCACTTTAAGTGGCTTGCAAGAAGTATTGCGACAAATAAAGTGGCGCGATACAGAAATTGCGACACTTCGGCTTGCCCTTGATAGTGCTGATCCCCTGTCATTCGCTGCGGGTTAGTCCAGTGGTCTGCGATTAGGCTTACTCACTAAATAATAGCATTTTGTCTAAGCTGGCCGTTGGGATAAACGGGGGAACGCCCATAATTTTAATTCCCGGCTCGGTTTGGAGCATTCAGCCGCCTTGGGAGCCGCCAGAGCGCCAACCACAACGCAAGTCGCCGCTGCAAGGTACGCCGATGTTTATGCCAAACATCGTAAAACACATAATTTTTCTTAAGTTTCTTGACTATTTGCCCTATTTTTCGTTAAATAGATCACAAATTTGGTCATTTTTTGAACCGAATTTTCTTGGATACATAAATTCGCATAATTTAAGAGTTTTCAAATAGCTGCAACTAGCAGACGCAACGAGAAAACGCTCCAAAAAGGGCTTTTTGGAGGCAATTTTTAGATGCTAATAGGGCTTCAGCCCTTTAGAATATAGCGGGAGCAGCTACTAAATATATAGTATGCAATTTATTTAAGTTGGTATGTGCGCGGTCTCTCAGGCGGGTTTGCGGTGGAAAATGATCCCTGCCGTCAGTTGCTGGGCTGGGCACCATAATAGAGCGATGCTCGATCCAGAAAATCCGCTTTTTGCTCTGCCTGTCTGGCGCCTGATTGCCCATGCCTTGCTGATGGTCGGCTTGGGCATTCTGGGCAGCGCTTGCACCCCCGCCTTCAATTGGCGCGACGTGGCATTTGAGGGTCTGCCTGTTGCGGCGCTGCTGCCTTGCAAGCCAGACAGGGCCACGCGCTCAGTGCCGCTGGCCGGCGCACCACGCCAGATGGTGATGGTGGGCTGTGTGGCGGGCGGCGCGACGTTTACCGTGGCGGTGGTGACGGTGGAGGGCAACGGCCAGCTGGCCCAGGTGCAAGCCGAGCTGAAAGCGGTGAGTAAGGCCACCCACAGCCAGTACCTCAGCCATGGCGGGGTGGTGGTGCAAGCCTCGGTGTATGGCGAGCCCAAGGCGGACCGGGATGGGCCGGGCGCGCTGAGCACGCAGGCGGTGGAGACGTTTTTTAGCGGCGTTAAACTGGTGGGCGCGCCTTGAACTTGCACACCCTTACCTCACACCCCATGAACCCTTCCAGCAGCTCCAGCGCTACCGCGCCATCCTTAGCCAGCGCGACTGCCTCCAGCCCGGCACCCCCCAACGCGGCTCCAGCCAGCCAGGCCAGCACCACCTTGCCGCGCAGCTTGGCGGTGCAGGTGTTTTTGGCCTTTGCTTTGGCGTACTTTTTGTCGGCCTTGGTGCGCGCCATCACGGCCACGCTGTCTCCCGTGCTGCGGGTGGAGTTTGCGCTGTCTGCGGGCGACTTGGGGCTGCTGGGCGGGGGCTACTTTTTGGGCTTTGCACTGATGCAGCTGCCGCTGGGCAAATGGCTGGACACGCACGGCCCGCGCAAGGTGATTTTGTGTTTTTTAAGCGCTGCCGTGCTGGGCTGCGTGGCCTTTGCTCTGGCCAATAGCTTTACCGGCCTGCTGGTGGCGCGCATGCTGTGCGGCGCGGGGGTAAGCGCCTGCCTCATGGCCCCGCTCACGGCCTACCGCCGCTGGTTCAAGAGCGAGGCGCAGTTACGCGCCAACTCGTGGATGCTGATGACCGGCTCGCTGGGCATGGTGGCCGCTACGCTGCCGGTGCAGTGGCTGCTGCCGCAGATTGGCTGGCGCGCAATGTTTGGTGGGCTGGCAGCGCTGCTGGCGCTGGCCATCGTGGTGCTGGCCTGGCGGCTGCCGGTGTGGCAGCGCGCGCCGCAGGCCGTAGCCGCACCCAGTGATGGCGGCTACGCCGGTATTTGGCGCAACGCTTACTTTCGCCGCCAAGTGTGGCTGGGCTTTTTTTGCTACGGCGGCCTCATTGCCATTCAAACCCTGTGGGCTGGCCCATGGTTGGTGCAGGTGGGTGGCTACACGGCGCTACAGGCAGCCACGGGCTTGTTTTGGATCAACGTGAGCATGCTGTGCACGTTTTGGAGCTGGGGCATGTTGGCGCCCTACTTACAGCGCAAAGGCTGGCATGCGGACCGCTTGATCAGCTGGGGCATGCCGCTGAGCTTGTGCGTGTTGGCGACTATTTGCATCGCCGGTGGTGCCGTGCAGTGGTGGGCCTGGGCGCTGTATTGTGTTCTCAGCACCTTTGTGTCTTTGGCCCAGCCCGCCATTGGTATGGCATTTCCGCAGGCACTGGCCGGGCGGGCGCTGAGCGCCTACAACCTGGTGATTTTCAGCGGCGTGTTTGCGGTGCAATGGGGTATTGGCCTGTTGATTGACCTGTTTAAAACCCAGGGCCTAGGCACGGTGGACGCCTTCCGGGCGGCTATGGCGGTGTTTTTTGTGTGCGCCCTGGGCGGATACCTGCGATTTGTTTTGGATAATCGCAGTACCGCCGCCTCTGCGGCGAAAACCGCTTAAGCTTTAAGTATCTTTTTTGCATGAACCATATCGTTATCATCGCCCACGCACCGCTGGCCTCGGCTCTGCGGGCGTGCGCGCTGCATGTCTTTCCAGACTGTGGCGACTGGGTGACTGCACTGGACGTGCAGCCTAACACTCCGCCCGAAGAAACCGTGGCGCAGGCGCGCATCATGCTGGCCCAGCGCCGCTCGCCCAATGCGCTGCTGCTGGCCGACATTTTCGGCGCCACTCCCTCCAACGTAGCCCGCGAGCTGACCGACGGCGTACACACCAAACTGATCACCGGCGTGAACCTGCCCATGCTGCTGCGCGCCATTACCTACCGCCACGAAAGCCTGGACGCTGTGGTGGCCCGAGCCCTGGCCGGTGGTGCCCAGGGCGTGATGCAAGTGGCGGTGACGGCCCCGCAAAACCAAGCTAAAAAACTCCATGATTCAGACCACCATCACCATCAGCAATAAAGTGGGCCTGCATGCCCGCGCCTCGGCCAAGCTGACCAAGCTGGCAGGCAGCTTTCCGTGCGAGGTGTGGATGGCCCGCGGCGAGCGCCGCGTCAACGCCAAGTCGATCATGGGCGTGATGATGCTGGCAGCGGGCATCGGCACCAACGTGATGGTGGAGACGTCGGGCGAGCGCGAGCAAGAGGCGATGGATGCGTTGCTAGCGCTTATTAACGAGAAATTCGGAGAAGGGGAATGACTTTTTCCATCCACGGCATCGCTGTCGCGCGCGGTATCGCTATTGGGCGGGCTGTGGTGGTGGCGTCCAGCCGGATGGATGTGGCGCATTACTTTATCAAGGCGGAGCAGATTGAGACCGAGATGCTGCGCGTGCGCGATGCCAAAGACGCGGTAGTGGGTGAGTTGATCAAGCTACAGCACGGCCTGGCGGGCAAAGACGCCAAAGAGGCCCCTACCGAGCTGACCGCCCTGCTGGACGTGCACCAAATGCTGCTGCAAGACCAAACCTTGCAAGACGGAGTGACGCACTGGATCAAAGACCGTTTGTACAATGCGGAGTGGGCGCTAACCACCCAGCTAGAGGTGATATCGCGCCAGTTTGACGAGATGGAAGACGAGTACCTGCGCGAGCGCAAAGCCGACCTGGAGCAGGTGGTAGAGCGGGTGCTGCGGGTGATGAAAGGCGTGGCCTCCCCCATCGCCGCGCCACCGGCCCCGCGCATCAAGCGGGTGCACGGCCAGCAAGACCTGCTGCCCACCGACCTGCAAGACGTGCCCTTGATCCTGATTGCGCACGACCTGAGCCCGGCCGATATGCTGCAATTTAAAACCAGCGTGTTCGCCGGTTTTGTGACCGATGTGGGCGGCAAAACCTCGCACACCGCCATCGTGGCGCGCAGTATGGACATTCCCGCCGTAGTGGGCGCGCGCACTGCCAGCCAACTGGTGCGGCAAGACGACTGGGTCATCATCGACGGCGACGCCGGTGTGATGGTAGTGGACCCCTCGCCCATCATCCTGGCCGAGTACGGCTTCAAGCAGCGCCAAGGCGACCTGGAGCGCGAGCGCCTCTCGCGCCTGCGCCACACCCCGGCCATCACCCTGGACGGCCAGAAGATCGAGCTGCTGGCCAATATTGAGATGCCTGACGATGCCGCAGCCGCTTTGGCGGCTGGCGCCGTGGGCGTGGGCCTGTTTCGCAGCGAGTTTTTGTTCATGGCGCGCTCTGACGCAGGGGGCAAGCTACCCAACGAGGACGAGCAATACGCCGCCTATGTGCGCGCCGTCGAAGGCATGAAAGGCCTG
>JAYVDN010000432.1:0-8435 GCA_043749385.1 Polaromonas sp. | reverse complement strand
CAGCCCAGGCCGGCAGCCAAGTGCTGCTATTTGACACCCAAGCCCAAGCGGTGGCTAAAGCCATCGCCGCTGTCAACAGTGTATGGGATAAACAGGTGGAAAAGGGCAGGCTTACGCTTGAGCAGGCCAATGCGTGCAAGGCGCGCCTAAAGCCCTGCGCTGCGCTGGCGGATCTTGCACAGTGTGATTTAGTAGTGGAGGCCATTGTTGAGAAATTAGACGTCAAGCAAGGTTTGTTCAAAGAATTGGAGGGCATCGTATCACCCAATTGCGCATTAGTCACTAACACATCCTCACTATCCGTAACTGCGATTGCCGCAGGGATGGCGCACCCAGAGCGCTTTGCAGGTTACCATTTTTTCAATCCCGTTCCACTGATGAAAGTGGTGGAAGTCATAGCCGGGTTAAAAACCAGCAGCGACATCTGCGTGCAGCTGAGCACTTATGCCAAACAGATGGGCCACACCGCTGTGCAAGCCGCTGACACTCCGGGCTTTATCGTCAACCACGCGGGCCGCGCCTATGGCACCGAGGCGCTGCGCATTGTCGGCGAAGGCATTGCTGATTTCGCTACTATCGACGCGATTTTGAAAGACCAAGTGGGCTTCAAGCTCGGGCCCTTTGAGCTGATGGATTTGACCGCGCTGGACGTGTCGCACCCGGTGATGGAATCGGTCTACCGCCAGTACTACGACGAGCCGCGTTACCGCCCCAGTGTGATTACCGCGCAACGTTTAGCTGGCGGTATGCTGGGCAAGAAAACCGGCGCAGGTTTCTACCAATATGTGGACGGAGCCCAAGTAAAACCTGCGCAAGAAGCTACCCCTTTGGTAGCAGCTATGCCGCCCGTGTGGGTCTCGCCGCGCGCCACACGGCGCGCAGACCTGCTGCAATTGCTGAAAAACTTGGGGGCCGATATCGAAACCGGTGTCGCCCCGTCCGACAAAGCCCTGACCTTGGTGGCCCCTTTGGGCTTTGACGTGACCACGGTGGCCGTGGTGGAGCGCTACGACCCCTCTCGCACGGTAGGCATTGACATGCTGATCGACGATGCAGCCACCAAGCGCCGCGTGCTGATGACCAACCCCGCCACCCGCACCGATATGCGGGACGCAGCGCACGCCCTGTTTGCCCGCGACGGCAAGGCCGTCAGCGTAATCCGCGACAGCGGCGGCTTTGTGACCCAGCGCGTCGTGGCCTGCATCATCAACATTGCAGCCGACATTTGCCAGCAGCAGATTTGCTCCCCCGCCGACCTGGAAACCGCAGTCACACTCGGCCTGGGCTATCCCCACGGCCCGCTGGCGCTGGGCGACCTGCTGGGCCCTACCAATGTGCTGGAGGTGTTGTTTAACATGCAAACCGTGTACGGCGACCCACGTTACCGCCCTAGCCCCTGGCTGCGCCGCCGGGGCGCGATTGGCCTGAGCCTGTCGCACGTAGAGGCATAGACGGCCATGGACACATACAGCAGCGGCGAACTCAAAAGCAGCACAGCAGGCAGCAGTGCAGCCAGCCAGAGCCACGGCAAGGGTAAAAGCAAAACCGACAGCCAAGGCAGCGGCCCGGCCGCTGGCCAAACCATGGTACTGACCATCTCCAACCCCACGCTGCGCAACGCACTCAGCCCAGCCATGTACGCCGCCGGGGTAGAGGCGCTGAACTTTGCCGACAGCAGCAACGAGATTCGCAGCGTGGTGATTACTGGTGAAGGCAGCCTGTTTTGCGCGGGCGGTAACTTGCAACGCCTGCTGGACAATCGCAGCCAGGCCCCGCAGGTGCAAGCCCAAAGTATCGACGGCTTGCACAGCTGGATCGAGGCCATCCGCAGTTGCCGCAAACCGGTGATCGCCGCCGTAGAGGGCCCGGCTGCAGGCGCGGGCTTTTCGCTGTGCCTGGCCTGCGACTTGATTGTGGCTGCGCGCGATGCAGTATTTGTCATGGCCTACAGTAATGTAGGCCTGTCACCCGATGGCGGCGCTACTTGGCACTTAAGCCGTATGCTGCCGCGCCAGATCGCCAGCGAGCTGCTGCTGGGCGGCGAGCGCATCAGCGCCGAGCGCCTGCATGCACTGGGCGTAGTGAACCGGGTGGTAGACACCGGCAATGCGCTGAGCCAAGCCCTGGAGCTGGCCGACAATCTGAACGCCCGCGCACCCAATGCGCTGGCCAGCATCAAAGAGCTGCTCAACGACGCACCACAGCGCTCGCTCAGCGAGCACCTGAATGCCGAGCGCGATGCCTTTGTGGCCAACCTGCACCACGCCAACGGTGGTGAGGGCATCAGCGCATTCTTGGGCAAACGCCCAGCCGTGTACCGCTAGGCACGCATGAAACATTCAAATTTCATAGCTGCTCCCGCTTATGCTTAAAGGGCTAGGCAAGGTTTTAGCTTGGATTTTCACGCCTTTTTTGGCTCTGCTGCTGCTGTTTGAAGAATGGGGCTGGGTACCCCTGGCGGCTTTGATCCAACGCTTAGCCCGTCTGCCGTTGTGGGCCTGGTGTGAACGCAAAATTACCCAACTGCCGCCTTGGGCCGCCTTGCTGGTGCTGCTGGTGCCTGCGGTGGCCCTGTTTCCCATCAAGCTGCTGGCACTGTTTTTAATCCGCCATGGGCAGTTTGTGTGGGGCTTCTCGGTGTTGATCAGCGCCAAGCTGGTGGGCACAGCTATCGTTGCGCGCCTGTTCCAGCTCACGCTGCCAGCCCTCATGCAGTTTGCCTGGTTCGCGCAATGGTACCCTCGCTGGAAGGCATGGAAAGACCGCTTGATGGACTACATTCGCGCCTCGGCGGTCTGGCAAATGGGCAAACGTATGAAAGCCGGGCTGCGGCGGGGCGCGCGCAGCCTGTGGCGCAAGTTCAGGCCTGACGCTTAACGAGCCTGACTCGCAGTAGGCGGGCGCTTGGCGCTGGCGGTTTGCGAAATGAAGCTGCTCCTGCACGCCCTCAGCCCTGCGCAGCCACCCTGTCTGCCTTGCTGTGCAGTTTGTTCAGTGCGCTGATATACGCCTTGGCCGAGGCGACCACGATGTCGGGATCAGACCCGACACCGTTGACCACGCGGCCTGAGTTTTGCAAGCGGACCGTCACTTCCCCCTGGCTCTCTGTGGAACCGCTTATGGCGTTCACAGAATAGAGCACCATCTCTGCGCCGCTTTTGGCATGCGTTTCTATGGCCTTGAGGGATGCGTCGACCGGGCCGTTGCCGTCCGAACTGCCTTTGACTTCTTTGCCTGCTACCGTGAAAACGACGCTGGCCTGGGGCCGCTCGCCGGTCTCACTGCGCTGGGACAAAGAGACAAAACCGTAATGCTCGTTGTCGTGCGTGACAGACTCGTCACTGACCAAAGCCAAAATGTCCTCGTCAAAAATCTCGCTCTTTTTGTCGGCCAACTCTTTGAACTTGGCAAACGCGGCGTTCACATCGGCTTCGGCTTCGATCACCACGCCAAGGTCTTGCAAGCGTTGTTTGAAAGCGTTACGGCCGCTGAGTTTGCCCAGCACAATCTTGTTGGCCGTCCAGCCCACGTCTTCGGCGCGCATGATCTCGTAGGTGTCGCGCGCCTTGAGCACGCCGTCTTGGTGGATGCCAGATGCATGGGCAAAGGCGTTGGCCCCTACCACCGCTTTATTGGGCTGCACCACAAAGCCCGTGGTCTGGCTGACCATGCGGCTTGCGGCCAAAATTTGCTTGGTGTCGATACCCATGCTGAGGTTGAAATAGTCCTTACGCGTTTTGACGGCCATGACAATTTCTTCCAAGCTGCAATTGCCTGCGCGCTCGCCCAGGCCGTTGATGGTGCACTCCACTTGACGTGCACCGCCAATCTGCACGCCCGCCAAGCTGTTGGCCACCGCCATGCCCAAATCGTTATGGCAATGCACTGACCAAATCACCTCTTTGCCAAAATTCGTGCGCATGCGCAGGTCTTTGATGAAGCTGCCGTAAAGTTCTGGAATCGCGTAGCCGACGGTGTCGGGGATGTTCAACGTAGTAGCGCCCTCTTCCACCACGGCTTTCAACACCTGCTCCAAGAAATCAGGATCGCTGCGGTAACCGTCTTCGGGGCTGAACTCAATATCGGCACACAGCTTGCGCGCAAAGCGCACGCTCTGGCGCGCCTGCTCCAGCACCTGGGCGCGCGTCATGCGCAGCTTTTTCTCCATGTGCAAATCGCTGGTGGCCAAAAAGATGTGGATACGTCCACGCTCAGCGCCCTTGATGGCCTCGGCCACGCGCGAAATATCGCGGTCATTGGCGCGCGCGAGGCCGCAGATGATGGAGTCTTTGATGGTGTTGGCAATCGCCTGCACGCACTCAAAGTCACCATTGGAGCTGGCCGGAAAACCCGCCTCAATGACATCCACCTTCAAGCGCTCCAACTGGCGCGCAATGCGCAGCTTCTCGTCCTTGGTCATCGACGCGCCGGGGCTTTGCTCGCCGTCGCGCAAAGTGGTGTCAAAAATAATGAGTTTGTCGGGGGCGGCTGCGGTGGTCATGGTGTGCTCCTAAAATTATTGCAAGTGGTGTGTGAAAGTGGACAAGACAAAGAAAAAGGCCCGGTGTTGCTACAGCGGGCCTTAAGAGGGGGTATGCGCGTGCGCTACCAACTCCGCCCGGGTGGCAGTAGTAATAGGGCTAGCGAAATTCGGTTCATGGGATTAAATATAGCACAGTTTTAGTGAAAGTAAATTGCGCCAACTAGTTTTATAGTTCCAAGCACCACAGCCAGGACACCTGTAGCGCCGAGACAATGCCTACAGGAATCTGCAAATGAAACTTGAATTTTTTCTTTTGCTCTCATGGCTCCGCTACTCAGTGAAGCCCGCGCTCTTCAGGCTCGTCCTTGGAGGTGGCAATCACACTGGTTTGCAGGCCTTTGGTTTTGCGGTAACCGTAAACTACATAGCCGCTGAGTCCATAGGCCACAAAAATACTGAACAACACAATCGGTGGATGGATGGTGATGATGGCAATACCCAAGGCGATCAGCACCACTACGATGAAGGGCACCGATTTTTTAAGGTTAATGTCTTTAAAGCTGTAGTAAGGCACGTTGGTGACCATCGTCAGCCCCGCAAACAAGGCCAATACAAACATCACCCACTTCAGGTTGGCGGCCGCGATACCCAAGTCCGCCATCAACCAAATAAAACCCGCTATCAACGCTGCTGCCGCAGGGCTGGGCAGGCCTTGGAAGTAGCGCTTATCCACCACCGAGGTATTGACGTTAAAGCGCGCCAAGCGCAGCGACGCGCAGGCGCAGTACACAAAGGCGGCAAACCACCCTACACTGCCCAGTCCGCGCAAAGCCCATTCGTAAGAGATCAGCGCAGGTGCTGCACCAAAGCTCACCATGTCTGACAACGAGTCCATCTGCTCGCCAAAGGCCGACTGGGTATTGGTCATGCGGGCCACACGCCCGTCCAGGCTGTCGAGCACCATGGCGCAAAACACGCCAATGGCCGCCGACTGGAACCGGCCGTCCATGGCCATGACTATGGCGTAAAAGCCACCAAACAATGCCGCCAGCGTGAACAGCGTGGGCAGTGCGTAGATGCCTTTTCTGCGCGGCTTGGCAGGTTGCAAAGGGGAAGGTGAGGTGTCGTGTCCGTCGTGCATGGCTAGAGTGTAAAGCACAGCGCCTGAAACACAAAACCGCCAACAACTTGCGTTGTGGCGGTTTTGTCGGCAGCAAGCTAGCTGGCTTAGTTGCGGGTCTGGTCGACCAGCTTATTCTTGGCGATCCAAGGCATCATGGCGCGCAGCTGCGCGCCCACGGTTTCGATGGAGTGCTCAGCGGTCAAGCGGCGACGCGCGGTCATGCTTGGGTAGTTGGTACGGCCTTCCAGGATGAACTGCTTGGCGTACTCGCCGGTCTGGATGCGCTTTAGGCAATTGCGCATGGCCACGCGCGACTGCTCGTTGATCACCTCAGGGCCGGTCACGTACTCTCCGTACTCGGCGTTGTTGGAGATCGAGTAGTTCATGTTGGCGATACCGCCTTCGTAGATCAAGTCGACGATGAGTTTCAGCTCATGCAGGCATTCAAAGTAGGCCATCTCCGGGGCGTAACCGGCTTCTACCAAGGTCTCGTAGCCCATCTTGATCAGCTCGACAGCACCGCCGCACAAAACAGCTTGTTCGCCGAACAGGTCGGTCTCGGTCTCTTCTTTGAAGTTGGTTTCAATAATGCCAGCCTTGCCGCCGCCGTTGGCCATGGCGTAGGACAAAGCCAAGTCGCGGGCCTTGCCGCTCTTGTCTTGGTGCACCGCCACCAGGTGGGGCACGCCGCCGCCTTGGGTGTAGGTGTTGCGCACGGTGTGGCCGGGGGCCTTGGGGGCTACCATCCACACGTCCAGGTCAGCACGGGGTACAACCTGGTTGTAATGCACGTTAAAACCGTGGGCAAACGCCAGCGACGCGCCTTTTTTCAGGTGCGGCTCGATCTCTTTGTACACGGCGGCAATGTTTTCGTCGGGCAGCAAAATCATCACTACGTCAGCAGCGGCCACAGCCTCGTTGACTTCAGCGACTTTGAGACCAGCCTTGGCCACTTTGTCCCAGCTAGCGCCACCTTTGCGCAAACCGACCAGCACTTTGACGCCGCTGTCGTTCAAGTTCTGCGCATGGGCATGGCCCTGGCTGCCGTAGCCAATGATGGTCACGGTCTTGCCTTTGATCAGGCTCAGGTCGCAATCTTTATCGTAAAAAACTTTCATTTGTATTCTCCTGGTAGGGGTGGTTGGTTGGGATAGGTTTAATTCGGACTTCCGGACGCAGAGGACGCAAAAGAAGACAAAGAAAAAATGCAAAAGTGAAAACCAAACTTAAGAATGATTTTTGATCTCTTTTGAATTTATCTATTTTCTTCTTTGGCTGTTCTTTTGCGTCCTTTGCGTAATTTTTGCGTCCTCTGCGTCCGGATGTTCGTATTGGATGTTCGGTATTCAGTATTAAAAATTAAACACGCAGTATTCTCTCACCTCGGCCGATGCCGCTGGCGCCCGTGCGTACGGTTTCGAGAATGGCGGTGCGGTCAATGGCTTCCAGGAAGGCATCGTTTTTGCTGTGGTCACCCGTCAGCTCTACGGTGTAGCTCTTCTCGGTCACGTCGATGATGCGGCCACGGAAGATGTCTACCATGCGCTTCATCTCTTCGCGCTCTTTGCCGACAGCGCGCACTTTGACCATCATCAGCTCGCGCTCTGTGTAAGAGCCTTCGGTGAGGTCTACCACCTTGACCACTTCGATCAGGCGGTTCAAGTGTTTAGTGATCTGCTCAATCACGTCGTCCGAACCAATCGTGACGATGGTCATGCGTGAGAGCGACTTGTCTTCAGTGGGGGCAACGGTCAAAGACTCGATGTTGTAGCCACGGGCTGAAAACAAGCCAACCACGCGAGAGAGTGCACCGGGTTCGTTTTCGACTAATACTGCAATGATGTGTTTCATAGGATTCCTCTTTTCTGAGCCCTCCTCTTAGCGCGGTAACGCTAGGACTTGGCTGCAAATAGATTTATCTAAAGGTTAAGTTTTGAAATCGGACTTCCGGACGCAGAGGACGCAAAAGTTACGCAGAGGACGCAAAAAAACAGCCAAAAAAAGAAAGAGGATAAATTTATAAAAGATTGGGGCATTTAAATTCAGTTTTCTTTTTTGTATTTTTTCTTTTTCTTCTTTTGCGTCCTTTGCGTAATTTTTGCGTCCTCTGCGTCCGGAAGTCCGTATTAGGTATTGGTATTAAAAATTAAAGGTCTTCAGAGCCTAGTAGCATTTCCGTGATGCCCTTGCCTGCCTTGACCATCGGGTAGACGTTCTCGGTCGGGTCGGTACGGAAATCCATGAATACCGTGCGGTCTTTGAGCTTGCGGGCTTCGCGCAATGCAGGCTCTACGTCTTGCGGTTTTTCGATCAGCATGCCTACGTGGCCATAGGCCTCGGCCAACTTCACAAAGTTAGGCAGCGCGTCCATGTAGCTGTGGCTGTAGCGGCCTTCGTAGTCGATCTCTTGCCACTGGCGCACCATGCCCAGGTAGCGGTTGTTCAAACTCACAATTTTGATGGGGGTGTTGTACTGCAGGCAGGTGGACAGCTCCTGGATGCACATCTGCACCGAGCCTTCACCCGTGACGCAAAACACTTCGGCTTCAGGCTTGGCCAGCTAGATGCCCATGGCATACGGAATGCCCACACCCATAGTGCCCAAGCCGCCCGAGTTGATCCAGCGGCGCGGCTGGTCGAAGCGGTAGAACTGCGCAGCCCACATTTGGTGCTGGCCTACGTCAGAAGTAATGTAGGTCTCGGTATCTTTAGTCATGTTCCACAGGCTTTGCACCACGGCCTGGGGTTTGATGACGTCTTTGTTGCCTTTGTCATAGGTTAGGCAATCGCGCTTGCGCCATCCATCAATCGTCTCCCACCAAGCGCCCA
>JAYVDN010000431.1:0-4695 GCA_043749385.1 Polaromonas sp. | reverse complement strand
TGGTGCTGGCCGGTGTGGTGGCGCACAGCGCCTGGAACACCCGGCGCAACGCGCCGCGCACCGCAGAGCCAGAACCTTTGCAAGACGTGCAAGCACAAGATCGCCAAGAGCCGCGCATGAGCGGCCTGGGCGGCTTGGCAGGCGGCGCTGGTATCGGCACCTTGAGCGCCCATGCAAACGAGGGTGAGATTGATTTTGCGCTACCAGATGACATGTCGGGCTCGCAACCTGCCAAACCTCGCAACGACTTTGATTCCAACCTGGTACCCCTCGCCCCGCAAGAAAAAAAGCCCCTGCTGGACGCGTTGATTGATGTGATTGCCCCCATCGTGGTAGACGGCGAAGTGGCCGGTGAGCTGGCCTTGGCCGTGCTGCCCGCCACCCGCCGCGCAGGCAGCAAACCGTTTGCCGTAGAGGGCTATAACCGCCTGACCAACCAGTGGGAGCTGCCCACCCCCGGCCAGCGCTACAGCGCCTTCCACGCGGGCGTGCAGTTGGCCAACCGCACCGGCTCGCTCAATGACATTGAATACTCCGAGTTCGTCGTCAAGGCCCAAGCCTTTGCCGACGCGGTAGGCGGCACGCCAGAATTCCCCGAGATGATGGACGAGGTAGCCCGCGCCCGCGAGCTAGACCAGTTTGCCAGCAGCCACGACGCGCAGCTGGGCTTTACCATCCGCGCCCGCGCCACCGCCTGGAGTCCTGGCTACGTGCAGCAGCACGCCACCCGCCAGGGCATGGTGCCCGGTGTGATACCCGGGCGCATGGTGTTGCCCGCGTCTGAGCAAGGCATGCCGCCCGTGCTGGGCTTGGCATTTGACACCCAGGCCGCGATGGCTGACGACCCGGAGCAGTCCGCTCTGCGCGTCATTACCCTGTCGCTGGACGTGCCCCAAGTGGCCCGCTCGGAGCAGCCCTTCATGCGCATGCGCAACGTGGCCATTGCACTGGCCGCCAGTATGGACGGCTTGATCACCGACGACCAAGGCAATGTGATCCGCGTGGAGGCTCTGGACGCGATTGGCGCGGACCTGGAAAAACTCTACGACACCCTGGAGGCCCGTGATTTGTCAGCAGGCTCATTGCAAGCGCGGCGCTTGTTCAGCTAGCGTGTGGTGTTGCACCAGCATGGCCAATTCAGACCTATTTTCAGAACCTAATCAGCCGCCAGCCCCACAGAATGTCGCGGGAGCAGCTATTAAAAATGTAGTACCTATCGTGCAGCAACGTGATGCCTTGCACCAGCAACTGCACCACCACGCCCACCAATACTACGTGCTGGACGCGCCGCAAATCCCCGATGCGGAATACGACCTTTTGTTCCAGCAACTGCAACAGCTCGAAGCCGCGCACCCTGAGCTGGTCACCCCTGATTCGCCTACCCAACGTGTCATCGGCACCGTGCTGGACGGTTTTGTCTCAGTCAAACACGCTGTGCCCATGCTCAGCATCAACACCGAGACCGACACCGAATCCAGCGGTGCGCAAAACTTCGACGCCCGCGTGCGCAAAGCCCTGGGCCTGAGTGAGGCAGACCCCGCTGTGGAATACGTGGCCGAGCTCAAGTTTGACGGCCTGGCGATCAACCTGCGCTACGAAAACGGCGTGCTGGCGCAGGCCGCTACGCGCGGCGATGGCGAGATGGGCGAGGACGTGACCAACAACATCCGGACCATCGGCCAGATTCCACTGCGCTTGCCAGGTAGTGCACCGCAAGTACTAGAAGTACGCGGTGAGCTCAACATCCGCCCCGACCATTTTGAGGCCTTGAACGAACGCCAGCGCGCCAAAATAGCTGCCGGTGCCAAGGGCGAAAAAACCTTTGTCAACCCGCGCAACGCGGCTGCCGGTGCGGTGCGCCAGCTCGACAGCAAAATAGCCGCTCAACGCCCTTTGAGTTTTTTTGCCTATGGCGTAGGTGAGGTGGCAATGACCGCACTCACGCCGAGTAGTCAAGCACCCGCTACAGACCCTGGTGCAGCGATTACGGCACCACCGTGGCGCACCCATTATGAGCTGCTGCAAACCCTCAAATTATGGGGTTTTCCGGTGGCAGACCAAGTAACTATCGCGAGAGCAGCTACGCAATTAATAGCTTACCACCAACGCATCGCCGCCGAGCGCGACAGCCTGCCCTACGACATCGATGGCGTGGTCTACAAGGTCAACAGCTTGGCCCTGCAGCAGCAGTTGGGCTTTGTCACCCGCGAGCCGCGCTGGGCCGTAGCGCACAAATACCCTGCACAAGAGCAGATGACCCAGGTGCTGGCCATCGACGTGCAAGTGGGCCGCACCGGCAAGCTCACGCCCGTCGCCAAACTGGCCCCCGTCTTCGTCGGCGGCGTCACGGTCACCAACGCCACCCTGCACAACGAAGACGAAGCCCGCCGCAAAGACGTGCGGGTAGGCGACACCGTCATCGTGCGCAGGGCAGGCGATGTGATTCCCGAGATCGTCAGCGTGGTGCTGCCCACCGGTTTGGCTCCGTCATCCATCGTTCACGCCGACCCTCCTACCGCTCACCCTCAGCCTGTCGAAGGGCTCGTACCTTCCACCAGTCAGCCAGAGCGCGGCCCCCTCTTCACCATGCCTCGCCAATGCCCCGTCTGCGGCTCAGAAGCCGTCAGGGAGGAGGGCGAAGCCGACCACCGCTGCACAGGCGGCCTGTTCTGCGGTGCGCAGCGCAAAGAGGCTATTTTGCACTTTGCGCACCGCCGCGCGGTCGAGGTCGAAGGCCTGGGCGACAAACTCGTGGAACAGTTGGTCGATGCCAACGTCATCCGCACCCTGCCAGACCTGTACAAGCTAGGCCTCACCGCATTGGCCAGTCTGGACCGCATGGCCGATAAATCTGCCAAAAACCTGCTCGAAGCGCTAGAAAAATCCAAGCACACCACGCTGCCAAGATTCCTCTTCGGCTTGGGCATCCGCCACGTAGGCGAGGCCACCGCCAAAGAGCTGGCCCGCCACTTTGGCAAGCTCGACGCCATCATGGACGCCACCCAAGAGCAACTGCTGCAAGTAGCCGACGTAGGCCCCATCGTCGCCACCAGCCTGCGCACCTTTTTTGACCAGCCGCACAACCGCGAAGTCGTAGAGCAACTGCGCGCCTGCGGCCTCACCTGGGCCGAGGGCGCGCCCGCCGAGCAAACGCCCAAGCCTCTAGCCGGCAAAACCTTCGTCATCACCGGCACTCTGCCCACCCTGAGCCGCGACCAGGCCAAGGACATGCTGGAAGCCGCAGGCGCCAAAGTGGCCGGCAGCGTGAGCAAAAAAACCGACTACTTGTTGGCAGGCGCAGATGCTGGCAGCAAGCTGGACAAAGCCCGCGAGCTGGGTGTGGCGGTGATTGACGAAGCCGCCTGCCTGGGTATGTGTAACTTCACGGTGCAGTAAACCTGCCTTTACGCAGGCTTTACCTGCGTGAAACACCCAGCGGTCTACGGGCAAGGTGCGCCGGGCGTTAAAGGTCTACCTACTTAAGGAGAACGCTATGACCGTGCATTTCCAACTGAAATCTATCACCGCTGTGGCCGCCAAGCTGGGAGCGGTGGCCCTGGTGGCGGCCAGCTTGTCGGCCTGCGTGGTGGCGCCCATAGGCTACGGCCACCATGGCCGCGGTTATGGTGGCCACGTGGCTGTTGATGTGGCCCCTGTGGTGGTGGCCCCTGCGCCCCCTGTGGTGGTCATGCCTCCCGCGCCGCGCTATGGCTATCCGCGCTATTACCGCTATTGATGCGGCATTTGCCGGGTTAAAAATGATGGCGCATGGGCTGCCGAAGTGCTTTCTGGCACCAAGGCATCGCAATTTGTGGTGACAATCACCGCATGGCTATTCAAACTCTTCTCAAAATGGGCGACCCGCGCTTGCTGCGCGTGGCCCAACCCGTGCGCGACTTTGACTCTGACGCGTTGCACCTGCTGATCACCGACATGCTGGACACGATGGCTGCTGCCAATGGGGCAGGGCTGGCCGCACCGCAGATTGCGGTGGATTTGCAGGTGGTGATTTTTGGCACTGGCGCGGCCAACCCGCGCTACCCGGATGCGCCTGTGGTGCCGCGCACGGTGTTGATCAATCCCGTGATTACGCCTGTAAATATTGCGGTAAATGCTATACAAAATATAGCATATGACCGACTTGGTTCCGCGCCACTGCGCCAGATGCAAGGGGCAGATGGCAGGCAGATAAATGGGCTCAAAAGCGCACTAGAAGTAGGTATGCAAGTTGAGCCGGAAACTGCGCTGGAAGGCGAACTGGAGCAGGGCTGGGAAGGCTGCCTGTCCGTGCCCGGTTTTCGCGGTGAGGTAGAGCGGTTTAAGCACATTCGCTACCAGGGCTTTGACCAGTATGGCGACCCGATTGACAGAGTGGTCAGTGGTTTCCATGCTCGGGTGGTGCAGCATGAATGCGACCATTTGTTGGGTATTTTGTACCCCATGCGTGTGCATGATTTTTCGCGCTTTGGCTTTTCCGAGGTGCTGTTCCCAGAGCTGGCGGGCAGCGAGGGAGATGACGACTAGTGCGCCTGCGCGGCGTACTGGGTGCTGTGTGATGCTTCAGCCCCCAAGATTTTAAAAACCGACAAAATAGCCTTCATATTTTCCGCATGGATCGCAATCCCCAAGGTTTGCTCCATCCAGCCCCCCAATTGGGTTTTGGCGTAATCACTGGTCAGCCCCTGGCGTTTATGC
>JAYVDN010000430.1:0-6151 GCA_043749385.1 Polaromonas sp. | reverse complement strand
GGCATTACATAATCGAAATAGCGTTCATGCTGCTCAAAGAAGTAAATGAATATATTGGTGTCAATATAGACGCGCTGCCCTTTGATGCGCGCCAGCGCCTGAGTTATCTTGTCCATGAGTTGCGGAGTTCCTGGATGGTGGATTCAATCTCCGCTTCGCTTTTGCCCCACAGGCCTTTGCCCGCACCGGCGTAAGACATGAGGTCTCGTTTGGCTGCGTGTCGTTTACTTGGGATGAGCATCAACACGCCGTTGCTTAGCTGCACCTCCATTGTGTCATTGGTGGCGACATGGTTGATGCGGCTCCACTCCTGTAACAGTTCGGCGGGAATCGTGACCTGTCCTTTTTCTCGCAATTTGACTTGAGGCATCGCTGCTACCTTTCATGTAGGAAGATGGAAGTTAAATCCTACGTTGGATTTTACGGGTTTTGGCCGTCGCTGTCTTTTTTTTGGGGCTGAGTGGCGCTGGCCACACTTGATGTCAGATGTTTTGGCCAGAAATGGTGTGCGGTTGCCAAATTGAGAATTCTTGCCGTCATACTTTTCTGTCTTACAATTACGTATCGCAATTTTGAGGATCAGCCATGACTGCCGCCACCCTTTCTTTTCGTGCCCCAAGCGAGTTTGCCGAGCAAACCAAGGCATTGGCCAGTGTGTTCAACATGACCAGTTCAGACTACGTGCGCGAGGCCGTGCGCGAGAAGAACGAGCGGGTGTTGAAGGAGCGCATGGTTTTTTTGTCCAAGACGCTTTCAGCGCAGCATTTGGCCGAGAACCAAGCCATGGACGCCGCCACCGGGGACGGGCTTGCGTAAGCTCAAGCGCGGCCAGCTATGGGAGGTTGACTTTGAGCCGCAAACCCACAAAGAAGAACCCGGCAAGCGCAGCCGCCCCGCCTTGGTGATTCAAACCAACATATTGAACGATGCGGGCCACGCGACCACCATCATCATCCCTTGCACCTCGCAGGTGTACCGTGATGCGCACGGCGATGGTTATCCGGTTCGTGTCTCATTGGGCAAGTTAGCCAAGATGACGCAAGAAACCGATGTGCTGATCGATCAAATTCGCGCCATATCCAATCAGCGCTTCATGGGCACCGCCCCCGTGGCAGAGCTAACACGCGCGCACTTGAAGCGCGTGGAAGATGCGTTGAAGCTGTTGACTGGGGTTTGATGGGGCGGGTGGCGTAGTGCGCGATCAACCCGCAAGATGCACGCACTGCGCAACGCGCTGTGGACTGCTGGTGCAGGCCATTTTTCGGTGCTAGCATTCAGCAATGACGACCACCGATATTGAGCAAACTGTCCTGCACCTACCAAAGCAGGATCGGGCGCACTTGGTTCACTTGCTGCTTGAGAGTCTGGACGAGCCGTCTGAGGCTGACGTTCAGCGGTCTTGGCTGCTCGCAGCACAAAGCCGTGCCGACGAGATTAACCAGGGCAAGGTTCGTCTGGTCAGCGGCGAGGAGTTGGAGTCGCAGGTCAAAGCCTTGTTCAAGTGAAGTAGGGCCTTCACCCTGAGGCGGCTTCAGAACACAAGAAGCAGATCAGTTACTACCACCCTGCTTCAAAGCACTTTAATGAAACCAGCCACTGTATTTGCCAAAATATTCCTCGCGCTTTACTGCGCGTTTTTTATGCTGTCTGCGCACGCCGCGCCGCCTTCTGTGTTCATTGAGGAATTGACGTGGCCGGAGGTGAGTGATGCCGTGGCGGCCAAGCACGGCACGGCCTTGTACTACGCGGGCAGCACCGAGCAAAACGGGCCGCACATGGCTACCGGCAAGCACAATTGGATTGCGCGTGACGTTACCGGGCGCATTGCCCGCGAGCTGGGCAATGCCTTGGCCTACCCGGTCATGCCTTTTGCGCCCACGGGGGACGCTAGCGCCAAAACCGCGCACATGGCCTACCCCGGCAGCGTGACGGTGAGCGACGCCACCTTTGGCGCTGTGGCGCGGGAGGTGGCGCAAAGCGCGGCCAGCGCGGGCTTTAAATGCATTGTGCTGATGGGCGACCATGGCGGCGGGCAAGCGGCATTGGCTGGCGTTGCCCAGGCGCTCACGGCGGCGTGGAAAGCGCGGGGCATCAAGGTGATTTATGCCGGTGAGGTGTATGAGCGCGCCAACGACATGGCCATGGCTTGGCTCAAAGAGAAGGGCCTGCCCTATGGCGACCACGCCAGCATCATTGACACGTCGGAGTTGATGTTTGTGATGGCCGCTGGCGTGCGCATGGAGCAGCGGGCCCAGGCGGGCCCCGATAACGGCTCCTCCGGCCACGCCCAACTGGCCACGGTGGCGCTGGGCGAGAAGTTCATTGGCTTCAAGGTGCAAGCGGCGGTGGAGAAGATTCGCTCCCCCGCCGGATGTGGGCGCTGAGCGGGTTTCAAAGTTTTAGTAACGAGCGAACCGACGCCACCACCGGCTTCACGTAAATCGACATGAGCCCGGTGTATTGCGGGTCTTGCGTGTCATCCAAACCCAGGCGAAACGTTTCTGGCTTATCAGCGGGGACGATCAGCGTACCCGCCATGCGGTCCCAAATCGCCAGCGAAAACCCCACGTTGCAGCCGATGTGCCGATCCTCCATGCTGTGGTGCAACTGGTGATGGGCGGGACTGATGATCCAGCGATTTAAAAAGGCACCGTAGCTGATCCAAACCGGCGAGTGACGCAGGTTGTCGATAAAGCTCAGAAGCGCCAGCGCGACGTGCAGACCCAGCAGCGTATAGACGGAAATACCCGCGCCCAAATAACGATTGAACAGCCACGTCGTCGCGCCCGTGAGCAACACAGGGGTAGAGGCCCTGAACACAATTTCAAACGGGTGCAAGCGGTACGCTGTCATCGGCGTCATGACCGGGGCGCTGTGGTGCACTTTGTGGATTTCCCACAAGAATGGCACGCGGTGCAACAGCGTGTGCGACAGGTAGCGACCCAAGTCATACGCCACAAAAATGCACACCGTGAACAGGCCACGCACCAGCCATGACGCTGCCAACGGGTTGGTCGCCGCATTCACCCCCAGCAGATGATCGAACGCGGCCACCACGCTCTCTTCATTCACCCACAGCAGCGTGAGCAGCGCCGGGCCCACCAGGAAGTTGGCGAAATACAGCTTGTAGTCTTGGCGCGCAGACGGGTGCCACCACAGGGCGCGGCTAAAAAAGCCCTGGCGGTTGAGCCAAACGGCCAAGGCCAAGGTGCTCAGGCTGTAGGGCCAGTAGAGGTAGGAGCCTTGCTGAATGAACGCGGTGAAAGCCTGCGTCGTGTAAAAAATCACATGCACCAGGGCGGGGTGCAAGGTGTCCATGGGTGTCGTGATGTCGTTCATCAGCGCTTGGGCGCCAACAGCGCAAACATGGCGCCTTGCGGGTCCAGGCCTTGAACGATCCACTGGCCGCCAGGCACTTCCATCGGGCCGTTGATGACTTTGCCGCCGCCCGCCGTCACGCGGGTGATGGCGGCGTCAATGGCGTCCACGTTGATGTAGTAGAGCCAGCAGGGCACGGGCATCTCGGGCGCTTTGGTCATCATGCCGCCAAATGGCGCATCGCCACTGGGAAACATTTGATACACACCCATCGGCCCCATGTCCATGGCTTCGCCCTTGGTCCAGTCGAACTGGCTGGCGTAGAAGGCAAAGGCGCTGACACCATCGACGCCGTGCAGCTCACGCCAGCCGATGTGGCCGGGCGTGCCGGGGGCCACAGGCGTTTCATCCGCCTTGCCCGTGCCTTTGAAGAGCATGAAGACGGCGCCCTGCGGATCGGTGACGCAAGAGAAACGCCCCACGCCGGGGATGTCCATGGGTGCTTTGAATTCCTTACCGCCTGCGGCCTTGACCTTGGCGGTGGCAGCGTCCACATCGTCCACGCCAATATAGCCCAGCCAAGCCGGGCGCGCGCCCATGGCGGCGGCCTCGGGCGGGATCGTCATGAGTCCGGCCACCATGCTAGTGCCGACGGACACAATCGTGTACGGGCCAGCGGCCATGCCTGCGTCTTTGGCGTCCCAGCCGATCACGTGTTTGTAAAAAGTTTCAGCGGCTTTAAGGTCGCTGGTCATCAATTCGTACCAGACGAATTTGGCGGGGGTGGTTGACATTTTTGTGACTCCTTGGGTGGGGCTGGACTGGATTCCCGCCTGCGCGGGAATGACGGGGCTATTGAAAAGCGCTGCTCAACTATAGCCAGTGATTCACTGCAAAACAAACGCGTCCATGGCCAAATAACGGTACATCACCTCACGGCCCAGGTAGTCGGCGGGGGCGGCACCGGGCTCGCCCCACCCCGCCGCACCAAGTGCAAAAAATATCGGCAAGAAATGCTCTTCACTCGGGTGCGCGCGCACCGCGTGCGGGGCCAAGGTGCGGTAATTGAACAGGCGCTCGCGGTCATTGGTTTGCACGGCCTCTTCCACCCAGCGGCTAAAGGCGATGACGTAGGGGTCGGCCGGGTCAGCCAGCTCGGGGCGGCCACCAAAGAACTCGCCCAAGTTGTGCGTCATGCCGCCCGAGCCGACGATGAACACGCCCTGCTCGCGTAAGTGGCGCAAGGCAAAGCCCAGGGCATAGACCTCACGCGGCCCGGCCTCTACCGGCAAGGCCACTTGCACCACAGGCACGTTGGCGCGGGGGAACAGATGCATCAGCGGCACCCAGGCCCCGTGGTCCAAGGGACGCTTGGCGTCGGCCTGTGCGGGCAAGCCTGCGGTCTGCAAGGCGTGCAACACGTCCTGGGCCAACGCGGGCGCGCCGGGTGCGGGGTATTGCAGTTGGTACAGCGCCGGGGGGAAGCCACCAAAGTCATGCCAGGTGGCGGGCGCGGGGTTGGTCATCACTGCCGGGCCACGCGTCATCCAGTGCGGGGACATGATGACCACGCCGCGCAGGGGTGGGGACTGGGTGCCGTCTTGCAGTTGTTGGCCAAAGCCTTGCAAGATCGGGCCGGTCTGGCCGACCTCAAGCGCGAACATGGGCGAGCCGTGCGACAGGGAGAGAACCGGAAGTTTCATAAATACACCTTCATCCTTTAGGAATTTCGTCATTCCCGCGCAGGCGCATAAGCGCTAACATAATATGCTCCTGAGTCGCGATTTCTGCCGAACCCGCTTTCGTGGCGGCTCGGCCAAACTGTGGGCAATGGCCCTCCATCGCCTGAGTGTATCGCTCAACGACAAGCGCGGCAGTACCGCACGCGCGAGCAACTCCAGCATGAGTGAGGTCTCACGCCATTCGCAGCGACTTCTCCCCTTGAGCCCAGTATTGATACCCCCAGGGGGAAATTCGCTCGGCAGTTTCGAGCAAAGCGTCCAACAAAAAGGCTGCAAGCAACTTGCCTTGCAACCACGCTCGGGCGGCCACAGCATCGTGCTTCTTCAGATGCCCAAGCTGTACCAGCGACTTCAGCCGCTTGAAGATCAACTCGATCTGCCAACGCCCCCTATACAACGCCAGCACTGTTTGCAAATCAACGGTCTTGTCCAGCGTGGTGAATACAAACACGTACTCTGCCGCCTCCAGCGTCTCGGGGCGCAGCACACAGCCGTTGCGTTGACTCTCTCGGCGCACCCGATCTGCTGCTTTTTGTGCCGCCACCACGCCTTTTTTGACCGCGCACAAGCGCCCGGCAATGAGCTTCTTGTCGTGACTCACCCACACCGGCCATTCGCCAGCGTCACCCACTTTGAGGGTGCGCAGGTACGCCAGAACGTCCAGTCGAGAGCCTTTGGCATCGTGCAGCGGCAGCGTCACCAAGTTGGTGCGAATGATCACGTCGCCCTTTTGTTCCACTACATGCGCAATGCCCGCGCGTTGGGCAAAGCCACGATCCGCAATGAACACATCCCCAGGTGCAACGCTGTAGCGCCTGAGCGTTTCACCCTCTTTTTTGGTGGTGACGATCACTTCGTCACAGTTCAACGCGGGCAGGCTCACGCTGTAGTGCAGCCGCCACTGCGATCCTGTGTAGCCGGGCTCGCTGACCATCGTGCCGTCCACCAGGCGAATTCGGCGATTGGCCCAGGCCGGGGAGACGGTCGAAAACTCGGGCAACCACTTCTGGCGCAGCCCATCGGCCATCCACTTGAACCATTCGCCACAGCCTCGCAGGCGTTTGAGGATGGCCACGTCACTGACTTTAATC
>JAYVDN010000429.1:0-4225 GCA_043749385.1 Polaromonas sp. | reverse complement strand
ATCGGACGGTCGATTAAACGGCTGGTCAAAGTTTCAAATTCGCTGGGCTTGGCTTCGCGCTTGAAAAAGCTGCCGGGGATCTTGCCTGCGGCGTAGGTTTTTTCAAGGTAGTCCACCGTCAGCGGGAAGAAGTCTTGCCCGGCTTTGGCGGTTTTAGAACCGACCACGGTGGCTAACACAACGGTGCCGTCCATGTCCAGCAGCACTGCGCCGCCGGCTTGGCGGGCGATCTCGCCGGTTTCCATTTTGACGGTGTGCTTGCCCCATTGGAAGGTCTTGGTCACTTTGTTAAATATAGTCATCTTGTTCCTTGCTATTATTTAAGTAGCTGCTCGCGCAATATTCTATTGGACTGGTGGCAGATACCATTTACAACGTACATGCCCTGTACGGTTGGGCCAGAGACGTTTTAGCCAGAACACGATGCCATCCCAGAGCCAGTTTGCAGACAAACCAGCTTTGGAATGACACAGCTTCAGTTCTGCTAGGGTTCATTCTCCGAAGTAAAAAACGCCTGAGCTAGTGAACTAACTCAGGCGTTTTTATCTGGTGCCAGTGCTTACTTACGCAGGCCTAACTTGGCGATCAACGCGGTATAACGCGAAGCGTCTTTGGTTTTCAAGTACGCGAGCAGGCTTTTGCGCGTGTTGACCATGCGCAGCAGGCCGCGGCGACCGTGGTGGTCTTTAGCGTGCTCTTTAAAATGGGGGGCCAGCTCGTTAATGCGGGCTGTGAGCAGTGCAACTTGCACTTCTGGGCTACCGGTGTCACCGGCTTTACGGGCGTTAGCCTTGACGACTTCTGCTTTGGTTGCAGTCAACATATCAAAATTTCCTTTAAATTCAATCACTTGCGTGCTTGAATGGACACTTGCGTACGCGAGTGGAATTACCCGCGACGTGCTTTCTCCGCCAGTTGAAACTTGCGAAGCCCCCCATTATAGTCCGATCTTCCGCTGGGTCTTGGTGCGCCTGATCTGAAACACTTATAACAGCCCGAGTTCCCATGCGGGTTACATCGCGAATTTCCCGTTCTGGCGACGGCGCCTCAGCTAACGCCGAGCCTCCAGACATATCCAACCAATGGAATTATGGCCTTGCGCAACCCTACTCTATGCATGCTGCCGTCGGCTAGAAGCGGCGTTTTTTCTTTCATTGAAGGCGCACAGCAGGGGGACGGCAATTCCAAGAAAGTTCGAACAATTTTATATTTATGCCAAATTTAGATACACGCATAATCGCGCCTCCGATTAGCCGCTTTAGCCCTTTATTTTCGTTAAATACCACACAAATTTCACCAATAACTCGGCAAAATCTACCCAGATACATAAATTCGCATAATTTAAGGTGCCTGCGGCAAGCGCTGATGGCCTACGCATTAGAAAAAAGCCCAAAAATATGCTGTTTTGGAGCTTTTTTTGGTAACTAATCGGGCTACAGCCCAATAGAATATCGCGGGAGCAGCTACTGTATGTGTAGCACATGCAAGCTGGCGCTTGGCTCGCCCTCTGCTTGCCCAGCGCGTTTTATGGGGTTTGACCGGTTTTAACTTGATGGCCGTTTTCACTGTGCAGCGCCAGCGCCGCCTGCGCCATGCGCAGTGCAGCGCCGCGTGAGGCGGCCAGCCACTGGGAGGCAGCGGCTTGCATGGTGAGCAGGTGCTGCGCATTGGCCGCCAAGTCTGCCGCTGCGTGCACGCCTTGCTGCATGCCTTGCACACGCAGCGCTGCGCCTTTCTCTTGTGCGGTGGTGGCGGCGTCGGCAAAGTTAAAGGTGTGCGGGCCCATCACTACCGGGCAGCCTGCGGCGATGGCTTCGATGAGGTTTTGCCCTCCCAGGGGCGCAAAGCTGCCGCCCAGCAGTGCGCAGTGGGCCAAGCCGTAGTACAGCGCCATCTCGCCCAGGCTGTCGCCCAGCCACACGTCGGCTGGCTCTGGTGCGCCCTGCCAGGCCGAGCGGCGCGACACGGTAAAGCCTGCTTGGGTGATGAGCTGGGCCACCGCGTCAAAGCGCTGTGGGTGGCGCGGCACGATCATCCATTGGCTGGACGGCGCTAGCGCGCGAATGTGCTCTAAAAACAAAGCCTCTTCGCCCTCACGCGCGCTGGCCAGCAGCACCACCGGGCGGGCACTGCTGGCGCGCCACGCGCGGCCTTGCTGCACCTGCAGTGGGTGGGCGCTTGCGTCAAACTTCAAGTTGCCTTGCACGCTGACTTGCCGTGCACCCACCGCTTTTAGCCGCTCTGCATCGCTTGACGTTTGCGCCCACACCTGGGCAAAGCTGGCATACGCGGGCCGGGCCAGCCAGGCCAGGCGCTGGGCCGACCGGGCAGAGCTGGCGTTTAAGCGCGCATTGGCCAGCACCAGCGGCACGCCAGCGCTTTGGGCGGCCGCGCACAGGTTGGGCCACACCTCGGTTTCCATCACGATGCCGATGGAGGGTTTGAAGTGCGCGATAAAGCGCCCGGTTGCGCCCAGCGTGTCCCAAGGCTGCCACACCTGCACATCGCCTGCTTGCAGCAAGGCCAGGCCTTCGCTGCGCCCAGTGGCGGTGCCGTGGGTGAGCAACAGCCGCATGCCGGGCATGACATCGCGCAGCTTGGCTATCAAGATGGCAGCGGCGCGGGTCTCGCCCAGCGACACAGCGTGCACCCAGACCGCACCCGGCTGGGCAGGCCCGCTGTAGTGGCCAAAGCGCTCCGCTACTTTCTCGCCATACGCGGCTTCGGCTTTGGCGCGGCGCGCTAGCTTGGCGCGTAGCCAAGGCTGTGCCAGCCACAGCACGGCCGAGTAGGCGGCGCGGGCCAGGCTAGGCATGCGCTGGGTTCGCTGAAGGCACCTGCTTGGGCGTGCTGGTGCGCGGGCGCGCCAGCACCTGGCACCACGCGTCCCACACCTGTTGCACCGTAGGCTCAGGCTGTGCAAACACGCTGCGTTGGCGCGGCAAGTCTAGCGGGCCGGTGCGCCAAGCGGTGTCAAAGTTATACAGCTGCACATGCGCCAGATCCAGCGCCACGGCCACATGGCTCAGGCCGCTGTCGACGCCGATGGCCCCTGCGCACAGCGCCAAGCGGTCGGTCAATGCGTCCAGCGGCAAACGCGGCCAGACCTGTACGGCGCTGCTTTGCGCTTGCGCGGCATCGGTTTGCGCAGGTGCGGCAGCGCCCAGGGCCTGCGCTATGCGCGCACTGCGCTGCTCTTCTTCGTCGCTGCCATGCAGCAGGGCTATGGCGTAGCCCTTCTCTTGCAGTTGCTTGCCCAGTTGCACCCAATGGCCCTCGCTCCAGCACTTGTCTGCGCGCGAGCTGCCGTGGATAAACGCTATGGTTTTACTAGCTGCCCCCGCGATATTTGATTGGGCTAGCAGCCCAAAGTGCCATGCATCCACAGGTTGCACATAGCCCAGGGCCTTTGCGCACAGGATGCGCGCGCGGTCTACGGCGTGCACGTGCGTGGGCACTTGTACGGCCACATCTGCCAGCCAGCGTGTAGGGGCCTCATAACCTGAGCCTGCGCTGCGGTTGGCCATGGCATAACGCTTGCCTGTTTTACCAAGCTGTGCGCAGCGCGCTACCAGCGCAGACTTGGTCAGGCCTTGGCAGTCGATCACGGCGTCGTACTGCACCGTGGCCAAATCGGTTTGAAAAGCCTGCCAAGCCACCCGGGTGCTGGCGCGCCACCAGTGCTTGCGCCAAGAGCGGATGGCGCAGGGTATGACGCGGTGCACGCCCTCGCAGCGCTCTACCAGCTTGGCAAAGCCGGGTTCTACCACCCAGTCAATCTTGGCATGCGGCAGGGCGCGCCGTATGTCTTGCACAGCGGGCATGGTGTGCACCACGTCACCAAGCGAGGAGAGTTTGACGATCAGGATGTTCAAGGCGCTAGCTACTTACTAAGGGGAGGTGTGAAATGCATGACGCCGCTGGGCACGCACTGGCCTGTGCGCGGCTTGGCTTGGCTTGAAAAACTTAGCGTTTGGCTCCGTGGGGTTTGTTCGCCCATGCGCTTGGCTTGGACGGCTCCGCGGCTGTCCCCCGTTGCGGCCTAGGGCCGCTGCCTCCTCCTTGATGCCGCTACGCCGTCCAAACCAAGCGCCAGGGCGGTCAGTGGCGTGGGTCTGCGTAGATGCAATACCCGCGATTCCGGTGAGATAGTGTGTGCACAGGCGATGGAATGCCCACCAAGTCAGCAAGACTAGGACTCCGCAACCGTGGAGCGCCCGCCATG
>JAYVDN010000428.1:0-8041 GCA_043749385.1 Polaromonas sp. | reverse complement strand
CAAAAGTGCGCAAAGGACGCAAAAAAGAGAATGCAAAAAAATACCATAAAGACTGAAACTAAATTAAAGAAAAATATTTTTAATTCGGTTTCTAAATTTTCAATTTTTTTCTTTTTTTGGCTGCTCTTTTGCGTCCTCTGCGTAACTTTTGCGTCCTCTGCGTCCGGTATTTCCCGCTTTCAAAGCGTCGCGGTCACACCACCGTCGACATACAAAATATGCCCGTTGACAAATTTAGACGCGTCGCTGGCCAAGAATACCGCCGCTCCAGCCAGGTCTTCCACATCGCCCCAGCGGCGGCTCGGCGTTCGGTTGATCAGCCAATTGCTAAAAGTCTCATCCGCCACCAGCTTGGCGTTGAGCTCGGTTTTAAAGTAGCCGGGCCCTAAGCCATTGACGTTGATGCCATGCGGCCCCAAGTCAATCGCCATGCCCTTGGTGAGCATTTTCACTGCACCCTTGCTGGCAGTGTAGGGCGCAATGCCGGGGCGGCCCAGCTCGCTTTGCACTGAGCAAATGTTGATGATGCGGCCACGTTTGCGCGGAATCATTTTGCGTGCCACGGCTTGGCCTACGTGGTAGACACTGTCCAGGTTGGTGCGCATCAGCTCGTGCCAGTCGGCTAGGGCAAAATCGGCAAACGGCGCGCGGCGCTGGATGCCTGCGTTGTTGATCAGAATGTCGATGGGACCGACGCCTGCTTCAATCGCATCGACCGCCTTGACGACTTGTGCAGACTCGGTCACGTCAAATACCTGGGTGCGCACTTGCAGGCCCTCGCTGCGCAGAGAGGCAGCCGCAGCTTCACAGGTAGCAGCGTTGCGGCCGTTGAGCACCACCGTTGCCCCGGCTTGCCCCAAACCGCGCGCCAGTGCCAAACCGATGCCTGCGGAAGAACCTGTGACCAAGGCAATGCGCCCGTCCAACCGGAATGTAGTTTCTATACCCATGGTGTGTGCAAATTAAATGAACGTTTCAACCAGTTCAACGCGAACAGTGCAGCAGTTGCTCAATTCAAGCGCGCACCGCTACCCACATCAAACACATGCGATTTAGCAGACTCCACCGCCAGATGCACGGTTTGATCAGGCTGCACATTGGTGCGGCCATGGATGACGACCACGACTTGGCTGGCGCCCACTTGAAGCAGCAGCTCGGTCTCTGCCCCTGTAGGCTCTACCACCACCACAGTCGCAGCTATGCCTTGGCCAGTGCTGGACAACGTGATGTCGGTAGGACGAATGCCGTAATGCACGGCTTGGCCGTCGGTGCCCTTGGGCACGCTAGCCAAGGGCCAGCGACGATCTTGCGCATCGACCCAGGCCTGAGCGCCGTCAATGCGCAGCTTGCCCTCCAGCGTGTTCATGGCAGGCGAACCAATAAACTGCGCCACAAACAAATTCTTCGGATGGTCAAACAATTCCAGCGGCGTGCCGATCTGCTCCACGATACCGTCGTGCATCACCACAATGCGGTCGGCCATGGTCATGGCTTCGATCTGGTCGTGCGTCACATACACGGTGGTGGTTTTCAGGCGCTGGTGCAAGGCCTTGATCTCGGCGCGCATGGCCACGCGCAGCTTGGCATCCAGGTTGGACAGTGGTTCGTCAAACAAAAACACTTTAGGGTCGCGCACAATCGCCCGGCCCATGGCCACGCGCTGACGCTGGCCACCGGAGAGTTCGCGTGGAAAGCGCTCCAGCAACACATCCAGGTTCAAAATTTTCGCGGCCTTCATCACCCGCTCATCGGTGAGTTGCTGGTCGGCTTTGCGCAGCTTCAAGCTAAAAGCCAAGTTTTCGCGCACCGTCATGTGCGGGTACAGCGCGTAGCTTTGGAACACCATCGCAATGTCGCGGTCTTTGGATTCGACCTCGTTTACCACCCGGCCATCGATGGCGATCTCCCCATCGGTAATCTCTTCCAAGCCCGCCAGCATGCGCAGCAAGGTAGATTTGCCGCAGCCGGACGGCCCCACCAACACCACAAACTCGCCATCGGCAATATCAAAGCTGATGCCGTGAATGATTTTGGTTTTGCCAAAGGATTTTTGAATATTGCGAAACGAAAGGGAGGCCATACCTGTAATCCAGTGTTAACGTAAACGTAGGTCGAAAGCGGACTTGACCGGACGCAGAGGGCGCAAAAATACGCCAAGGACGCTAAAAAATACAGAGAGAAAAACCAAATTCTTTGATGTCTTTTTCTGCGTTCTTTGCGTCATATTTGCGTCCTCTGCGTCCCGTCTTAAATGCATGTGGCTTAACTCTTGACAGCACCAGCCGTCAGGCCAGACACCATATAGCGTTTGAAGGTGTAGTAGATGGCTGCGGGGGGCATGGCGTAGATCAAGCCGGTGGTCATCAGCAGCTCCCAAGGGGAATCGTCTGCCGATAAAAAGTTACCCAAAGCAACGGACAGCGTCACGCTCTTGTCGTTGGACAGCAGCAAAAACGCATACAAGTATTCGTTCCAAGCCAGCAGCAGCGAATAGGTGCCCACCGCTACCAGCGACGGCACCATCAATGGCAAATACACCAGGCGAAACAGTTGCAGCGGCGTGGCACCGTCCATGCGTGCGGCCTCGTCTAATTCGAGTGGCAGTTTGTCAGACGCTTGCTTGAGCACCCAAATGCAATACGGCGACGCAATGGTGACCATGGCCAGTATGAGCGCCCACTGGGTGTTGATAATGCCGTAGGTGCCCATGGTTTTGTACATCGGTACGGCCAAAAATGCTGCGGGAATGAAGTAGGTGAACAGCGCCATGTTCATCACCGTGCGACCACCGGGCACGCGCAGGCGGCTGATGGCGAATGCAGCGGTGGTGGCGATGAACAAGGTCAGCCCGCCTACGGCAAACGCAATGATGAACGAGTTGCCCATCTGCACCCAAAAATGGTCCAGATAAAAATGCTTTTGCCCAAACACAAAGGCAAAGTTAGACAGCGTAGGCTCTTTGGGCCACAGCCGCCCAGACGTTGCCGAGTCTTTGGAAGAAATGGCAAACAAAAACATGTGGTAAATGGGAATCATCGTCCACACCAATACCGGGATGCCGATGAGCAGCAGGCGCGCCTCGCTAGAGACCTTGCGCCATGACCATTTTTTAGAGCTGATCATTTGGACAACCGCTTCATCATAAAGAACACCAGAGGCAGCACCAGGGGCATGGCCACCACGATGGACACCATCGACAAATCCACTTGGTCCAGCCGCAGGTAGCGTATACCTAGCGTGGCCAGCACATGCGTCAAGTCTGCCGGGCCACCGCCGGTCAGCAGGTACACACTGTTGAAATCACCCAGCGTCCAGATCATCGACAAAATAGTGGAGGTAAGGTACATGGTTTTCATCGACGGCCAGGTGATGAACTTGAATTTTTGCCAGCGCGTAGCACCGTCTACCGAGGCGGCCTCGTACTGCTCGGCAGGGATGGCCAGACGCGCGGCCACCAAGATCAGCGTCCAAAACGGCAGCGACTTCCAGATGTGCATCACCATCGACAGGCTGAGCGCCAGCGTCGGGTCATTGAGCCAATTAGGCCCATCCAAGCCGGTGAGTTTAAAAATAAGGGTGTTGATCACACCCCACTCTGGGTTGAGCATAAAGCGCACCGAGAGAATGGTGGGGATAGAGGGTACCGCCCAGGGCAGGATAAACAGGGCAGCCAACCACTTGATCCACCAGCGGGTTTGTACAAAAAAGCCGCTTAAAAACAGGGCAAGTCCCATTTTTACGTTGATCGCTACCACCAAAAACACCATCGTGTTGATGACGGTGCGAAAGAAGATCGGGTCTTCAAATAACTTCACATAGCTTTGTGGATGACGTGCCAACCATAAGCCGTAACCCACAGGAAACAAAACAAAGATAAAAAATATCAGCAGGTAGGGAACCACAAACACCCGGCCCCAGAACTGGTAAGAGTTCCGGGCGGGGCGGGGCTGCACCAATGGCAGGGTAGTCATGGATGCAGCACCAATTACTTGAGGTTTGGGATAACGCCGACTTAGCGTGCAACAGTCTTGATGCGTTCGATCATCTCATCGACCGCCTTGTCCGTGGCCCACTTCTCGCTCACCACACGGTTCATCGCCTTGGCCCACACGTTTTCGTTGTTCAACACGGTGAACTTGTAGTTCTTGGTGAATTCAAAGTTAACGGTGCCTGCGGCGTACTGGTCACGTACCGAACGGCGGTGCACGTCGGCATTCCAGAAGCTGCTGGCCTGGCCTACTTTGGTCACTGGGAACCAGCGGCCAAGTGAGCCCTCTACATACGGCATCAGGTTTTCTTCCTGCATCAGGAAGGTGACGAACTCTTTGGCCCGCGCCTTGTTTTTCGCATCTTTGAAGACCACACCGGTCTTCACTGCCGAGCGGTACACCATCTTGGTGCCATCGGGCTTGCTGGGGAAGCCCGCCGTCACGATGTTTTTCTCGTAGTTGGTTTTAGCGGTAGCGCGCTGCTCGGGTGTGAGCGCCGCGTTGTTGGCATCGTCCAGCCACTTGGCTGCAATCGAGATGGTCGCGTTGTGCGTCATCAAAGTCGTCTTATTGTGGAATGCCACGTTGTTGTCCGGGTCCTTCCAGCTGGTGGAAGACGGTGGCGTGCAGCCGCGTGTGTACAGACTGGTGTAGTCGTTCATCGCGGCTATCAAGCCTGCACGCGTCTTGGGGTCGTCCACCAGCAGCTTGCCCGAGTCACTCACCATCTGCACGTTATGCGCATCGGCAAAGGTCAGGAACGAGAAGAACGAGTCGCTTGAATCCACGCCCATGGGGTTGCCAATACCGAAGGTGCGGTTACCGGATTTGGCACGGTGCGCGCTTTGCGCTTTGTCGCACCAGAAGGTCCAGTACTCTTTCCAGGTTTTAGGAATCTCGGCTTCGCTGATACCGGCCTCGGCCAGCATGTCACGCCAGTACTCGATGTGCATGGTTTGCTGCTTCATCGGGAAGGCGTAGTAGGCGCGGGACTTGGTCTTGTCGTTGAGCAGGAAGGTGGTTTCTACGGTTTGCGGCGCGAAGCGTGCGCGAATCGGGTTGATCACGCTGCTGATGTCTTCCAGCTTGTCGTCAAACGCCCATTTGGCCGTGACCTGAAAGTCATACACGTCGGCATAGGCTACATCGGGTGGTGTGCCAGAATCCAGCGCGGCCACGGTCTTGGGAATCATGTCCTGGATCGGGTACTGCGAGAGTTCGATCTTGACGTTTTTGTTTTTGTCTTCGTATTTTTTGATCGCATCGAACAGGGCTTTATCTTCTTGCGGATAAAAACCTTTGACCCACCAAACGGTGAGTTTTTCCTGCGCCATGGCTTGACCTGAGGCGATCAGGCCTGCTGCAAACAATGCAGCAGAGAGTACAGATTTCAACTTCATACCACTAACTCCTTCACGTTTAAAAATAAGAACACAAAATTAAATTACTGACCTGCAATGGTGCTGCACTCTGGCACGGGCGAGCGTAGGGGTTTGCCCGAAAAATGCAGCACCAAATTATCAAAAGCCAAGTCCGCCATGGCATTGCGGGTTTGCGTCGTAGCGCTGCCGATGTGCGGCGTGAGCACGACTTTAGGGTTACTACGCAGTGCCTCGGGCACACGCGGTTCGGCCTCAAACACGTCCAGCCCCGCGCCCGCTATCACGCCGCCCTGCAGCGCTTCGATCAAGGCTTGCTCATCCACCACCGAGCCACGCGCCACGTTGATCAAATAGCCTTGCGGCCCCAAGGCTTTAAGTACCTGTGCGTTGATCAGCTTGCGGGTGGCAGCGCCACCTGGCGTAATCACCACCAAGAAATCTACCTGCTCTGCCAGAGCCTCCACACCGCTGACGTAGGTGTAGTCCAAGCCCGGTTTGGCACTGCGCCCGGTGTAGCTGACCGGCATGTCAAAGGCCTGCGCACGCCGCGCAATAGTCTGGCCAATGCGGCCCATGCCGACAATGCCCAAGCGTGCCCCCGACATTTTGCGGCCCAGCGGCATCGGCCCATGGAGCCAAGCTTCGCTGCGCACATGCTGGTCGGCCTGCACGATGTTGCGCGACACGGCCAGCATGAGGGCCAGCGCCAAGTCGGCTACTTCGTCGTTGAGCACATTGGGCGTGTGCGTAACTTTTGCGCCGTGGGCAATGGCGGCGGGCACATCGACACCGTCGTAGCCCACGCCAAAAATGGAGATCATGCGCAGTGCGGGCAACTGTGCAATCAAAGTGGCGGGCACTTTGGATTCGCCTCCACCTGCAATGGCTTCAATCTTGTCTTTGATGGCTGCAAAGGCGGCAGGATCGCTCTCATGCACGCGGTCATGTACGGTGAAGGCTTGGTGCAGCTTTTCGGTCAAGTAGGGGGAGAACTTGGCGACTTGCAGGATATGTGGCTTGGTCATGGATATAAACAGTGAGAAAGGTTGTGGAGTATTCAGGCAGCCCGCAGCAAGGATGCAGGCTGGTTCAATTTGGGCAAGCGGCGGCGTGATGCCAGTACCTGTTCAATATCATTGTGGGCACCGTCGATAAGCACCACAATGGCACGCTCTGCGCGCGCCGGGTTGCGCGCAATCACAGCGTCCAGCACCTCGCGGTGCAGGGGCAAGGAATTGCGCGTACCGTCTTTGCGGCTGGTGGAAATTTCAAAACTGGTGCGCAGCAGGGCACTCAAGGCTTTGCTCATTTGCACCAGCATGCGGTTGCGGCAGGCCTTGAGCAGGCCTTGGTGAAAGCGCAGATCGAAGGTGACGTAATCGCCACCCTCTTCTACGGCGCTGCGCATGCCTTCATAGGCGGCCTCAATTTCAGCAATATCTTGCGCTGTGGCATGCTCAGCAGCCAAGCGCACGGCAGCAGGCTCGACCACCCGGCGCAGGTCTTGCAGATCGCGCAAAAACTCGGGTGTAAGCCCGGCTTTGGATTGCCAGGTGATGACGTCCGGGTCAAACCAGTTCCACGCGTCTGAGGCCAACACGCGCGTGCCTACCTTGGGTCCTGTGCTGACCAAGCCCTTGGCTATCAGCGACTTGACCGCCTCGCGCACTACCGTGCGGCTCACGCCCAGCTCAGTACACAGCAAAGGCTCTGGCGGCAAACTTGCGCCCACGGCATAGCGACCTGAGACGATAGCTTCGCCTAGCAGATCGACGGTATTGCCGTGTACATTTTTGATCATGGTTTGTACTGATTTGGAAGTTTGCAATGGTATGACGATAATACCTTATACAAATCAGGATTTACCCGCATAGCTGGCGTTACCGGCTTCGCAAACTCACACTCAAAGGACCCTCTATGACACCGAAGAAAAAACCCGAAGACCTGCGCAGCCAACAATGGTTTGGCCGCCAAGACCGCGATGGCTTTGCCTACCGCAGCTGGGTCAAAGGCAAGGGCGTGCCGCACGACCAGTTTGATGGCCGCCCCGTCATTGGCATTTGCAACACCTTCAGCGAGCTCACGCCCTGCAACAGCCACTTTCGCACCCTGGCCGAGCAGGTGAAGATTGGCGTGTACGAGGCGGGTGGCTTTCCGCTCGAATTCCCCGTGATGAGCCTGGGTGAAACACTGCTGCGCCCCACCGCCATGCTCTACCGCAACCTGGCCAGCATGGACGTGGAAGAGAGCATTCGTGGCAACCCAATTGACGGCGTGGTGCTACTGATGGGTTGCGACAAAACCACGCCCTCTCTGGTGATGGGCGCGGCCAGTGTGGACCTGCCCACCATTGGCGTGAGCGGTGGCCCGATGCTGAGCGGTAAATGGCGCGGCCAAGAGCTGGGCAGCGGCACAGGGGTGTGGAGCATGAGCGAGCAGGTGCGCGCAGGCACCCTCAAACTGGCAGACTTTTTTGAGGCCGAGAGCTGCATGCACCGCAGCCACGGCCACTGCATGACCATGGGCACCGCCAGCACCATGGCCAGCATGGTCGAAGCGCTGGGCATTGGCCTGCCCGGCAACGCCGCCTACCCGGCAGTCGATGGCCGCCGCAATGTGCTGGCCCGCATGGCCGGGCGGCGCATAGTGGACATGGTGCATGAAGACTTG
>JAYVDN010000427.1:0-15888 GCA_043749385.1 Polaromonas sp. | reverse complement strand
CACACTGGTCTTGCAGCGCATCATGGCGGCTGCGGGCGGCTGGGTGTTTACGCCTGCGGATTTTGCTGATCTGGGCAGCCGCGATGCAGTTGCATCAGCGCTCAAGCGGCATAAGGCGGCGGGGCGAATTAGGCAGCTAGGGCGTGGGCTATATGACGTGCCGCGCACCCATAAGCTGCTGGGCCTGCTGTGGCCTAGCGTCGAAGCGGTCGTGCAGGCACTGGAGCGCAAGGACGGACTGCGTTTTGCCCCTTCGGGAGTGTATGCAGCCAATTTGCTGGGTTTGTCGGAGCAGGTGCCTGCCAAGGTGGTGTACCTCACCGATGGCGCAGCGCGCAGCATCAAGGTGGGGCCGCAGGTAATTCGCCTGCAGCGAACCACGCCGCGCAACATGGCTACTGCGGGGCGGCTCAGCGGCCTGGTGATTCAGGCGTTTAAAAGCTTGGGGGCAGTGCACATCACGCCCGCACGCATTGCGCGCCTGCGGCAGCTACCTGCTGCCGAGCGCGCCAAGCTGCTGGAAGACCTAAGCCTGGCACCCGCATGGATGCGCCCGCACATGCAAGACATTGCAAAACCTTAAAACACTATGAACCATCAATTTGCGCAACTAAGCTTCGAGGACCGCAAGCTGGCATTTGATGCCGCATCGCTGGGCAATGCGGCGCAAGCGGTGATGGTAGAGAAGGATTTTTGGGTGTCCTGGCTGCTGGCCTTGCTGTTTAACCAGCCCGCGCTAGCGCCGCACTTGGTGTTTAAAGGCGGTACGTCGCTGTCTAAAGTGTTTGGGGTGATTGACCGATTCTCAGAAGATATTGACCTGTGCCTGGTGCCCGAGTTTGTAGGCGCTAGTGCGCAGGATTTTGACGCGCTGGCCAGCCGCACGCGGCGTGACGCTGCTTTGCTGGACATGCAGCGGCTGTGCGGCGACAAGGTGCAGACGGTGATGCAACCGCTGCTGGAGGCGCAAATTACCCAAGCTATTGGCGCGCCGCCCGTGGATGACAAAGGTGTGGCCGCGTGGCTGCACTTTGAGGTGGATATGGATGCACGCTCACCTATTTTGTATTTTCGCTACCCCAGCGTGCATACCGATGGTTTTGCCTACATTCGCCGAGAGGTGAAGCTGGAGCTGGGCACACTGACAGACCAGCAGCCCACAGGCCAATACCCGGTGCAGCCAATTTTGGCCACGGTGTTTCCGCAGGTATTTACCGACTGGCATTGCAGCGTGACGGCGCTGGAGCTGGAGCGCACGTTTTGGGAGAAGGCCACTATTTTGCATGCCGAGTTTCACCGCCCTGCTGCGCTGCCCACGCCCGACCGCTATGCACGCCACTTTGCAGACATGGCGCGGCTTCTAGAGCACGCTAAAGCACCGCTGTTTTTGGCGGATGCTGCGCAATGCGCCCGCGTGGTGCTATGGAAAAGCCGCGTGTTTGCCCGTAGCTGGGCGCGCTACGACACCGCCGTGCCGGGCAGCTTCAGGCTGGCCCCTGCGCCCGAGCGCATGGCCACGCTGGCGAACGACTATGCCGTGATGCGGCAAATGTTTATGACCGCGCCCCCGCCGTTTGACGTTGTGGTGTCCGCCCTGAGTCAGGCTGAGGCAATTCTAAATGGTGGGAAAATCACTCAAAAATCAATAAAATAATGCGCAAGCAGCTATTGAAAGTATAGTAAAAATGAATCACCTAGTTACCACCCTGCGCGCCATCGTTGGCCCCACCCATGTGCTCACCGAAGGCGACCTGAGCCAGTACGAGCAAGACTGGCGCAAACGCATGCACGGCAAGGCGCTGGCTGTTGTGCGGCCAGCTACTACCCAACAGGTGGCCGATGTGGTGAAAGCCTGCGCGGCGGCGCGTGCTGCTGGCAACCCTGTGAGCATCGTGCCCCAAGGCGGCAACACCGGGATGGTGGTGGGCGGCGTGCCTGATGCCTCTGGCCATCAGGTGGTGCTGAGCCTGCAACGCATGAACGCGGTGCGCGGCATCGACACCGGCAACATGACGGTGACGGTGGAAGCTGGCTGCATTTTGCAAAACCTGCAAGACGCCGCAGAGAATGCGGGCTACCTGTTCCCCTTGAGTCTGGCCGCCGAGGGCAGTTGCACCATTGGTGGCAATCTGGGCACCAATGCGGGTGGCACCCAAGTGCTGCGCTACGGCAATGCGCGCGACCTGTGCCTGGGGCTGGAGGTAGTCAACGCGCAAGGTGAGGTGTGGAGCGGCCTGTCGGGCCTGCGTAAAGACAACACCGGCTACGACCTGCGCAACCTGATGATCGGCAGCGAAGGCACGCTGGGCATCATCACCGCCGCCACGATGAAGCTCTACCCTCTGCCTGTGGCCAGCTTGACGGCTTGGGCCAGCCTGCCTTCGCTTGAGCACGCGGTCAAACTCTTGGGCCTGGCGCAAAAGCATTTGGCTAGTGGGCTGACCGGCTTTGAGGTGATGGGGCAGTTTGCCTTGTCGCTGGTCGTCAAGCACTTCCCCCAGCAGCGCGTGCCTTTATGGGACACCGCGCCTTTTTGTGTGGTGCTGGAGAACAGCGATTTTGAGAGCGAGGCACATGCCCGCGAGCGCTTTGAGCATTTGATGGAGCAGGCGCTCGACGCTGGCATCATCACCGACGCCGTGGTCGCTGAGAACATTGCACAGGCCAAGGCGCTGTGGCATATCCGCGAGTGCATTCCCTTGGCGCAGGCTGAGGAAGGGCTGAACATCAAGCACGACATCTCTATCCCCGTATCGCGTATCCCTGAGTTTGCTGCGGTGACCGACGCACTCTTGCGGGAGGCCATCCCCGGCGTGCGCTTGGTTAACTTTGGCCACCTGGGCGACGGCAATTTGCACTACAACGTCCAGTGCCCAGCGGGCGCGGATGGCAAGGCGTTTTTGCAAACGCAGGAAGCCGGTGTGAACAAACTGGTGTTTGACAGCGTGCTGGCGCATGGTGGCAGTATCAGCGCCGAGCATGGTATTGGCAGCTTGAAGCGCGATGAGTTGCCGCATTACAAGTCAAAAGTGGCTCTGGACATGATGCGTGCGGTAAAGGCTGCGCTGGATCCGCTAGGGATACTGAATCCGGGGCGGGTGCTTTAAGGCTTTGGGATTCAGAAGCGCCCTGGGTCACAGATGATGGAGCGCTGCCGATAGTCGCCGGGAAATTTAGGGCAAAACCACTATATTGGGCCACCATGCGTGTAAAATATGCGCATAAATCATGCACTACAGGAGTGTTCCATGCTGCTCTCTAAAACCGACAGTGTAGCCCCCACCAAACGGCCCATCAACCTGTCCCTCACCTCCAAAACCGTGGACATGGCCAAAGAGCTGGGTATCAACCTGTCGCAAACTGTAGATGCGTGGTTGAGCGAAGAGGTCAAGCGGCGCTATTGGGAGAAGTGGCGCGACGATAACCGCGACGCCATGCTGGCCTATAACGAGCGTATTGCACGCGAAGGTTTGCCGCTGGCCAAGTACCGCAGCTTTGGCAAGAGTCTGGGCGATGGGCGCACCGCAGGCAGCAAAGTGAAATAAAACATGGCCCGTTTTGATGTCTACACCAACCCCGATAGCTCGGAGCGCGATACCGTGCCCTACTATCTGGATGTACAAAATAATTTTCTCGATGCGATTCAGACAAAAATGGTAGTCCCGCTGCACTTGGCCCACCGCCTGGACTTACGGGTGCGCAATCTCAACCCGGTGTTTGAAGTTAAAGGCAAATCCGTGGTGATGAACACAGCAGGCATGGGCGCGGTGCCTGCCAGCGAGCTTCGCCGCCCGGTGGGCAACCTGACGGCACAACAACTTGAAATTACCGACGCACTCGATACGCTTTTTGGTGGCTACTAAACATGACTTCCCCTTCCCACACGGCACCCTCCAACCAGTACGAAACCTTCATGCGCCATGTGCTGGAGCACGGCGCGGCCAAGTCTGACCGCACGGGCACCGGCACCCAAAGCGTGTTTGGCTACCAGATGCGCTTTGATTTAAAACAGGGCTTCCCGCTGGTCACCACCAAAAAGGTGCACCTCAAGTCCATCATCCAGGAGCTGTTGTGGTTCCTCACCGGTTCGTCCAATAATAATTGGCTTACCGAGCGCGGCGTGACGATCTGGAACGAATGGGCCAAGCCGGACGGTGACCTGGGCCCCGTGTACGGCGTGCAGTGGCGCAGCTGGCCCACGCCTGACGGCGGGCATATCGACCAGATCAGCGAGGTGATCAAAACCCTCAAGACCAACCCCGACTCGCGCCGCATCATCGTCAGCGCCTGGAACGTGGCCGACCTCTCCAAAATGGCCCTGATGCCCTGCCACGCCTTCTTCCAGTTCTACGTGGCCCCGCCCACCACACCCGGTGATCCTACGAAACCTGGCGGTAGGGGCCAACTAAGCTGCCAGCTCTACCAGCGCAGCGCCGACATCTTTTTGGGCGTGCCGTTTAACATCGCCAGCTACGCCCTGCTCACCCACATGGTGGCCCAGCAGTGTGATTTGGATGTGGGCGACTTTGTGTGGACGGGCGGCGACTGCCATATTTACAGCAACCATCATGAACAGGTGGATTTGCAACTGAGCCGCGCGCCCTACCCGTACCCCCAACTGCACATCAAACGCAAACCTGCGTCAATTTTTGAGTACCAGTTTGAGGACTTTGAGATGCTGGACTACCAGTGCCATGCGGCCATCAAAGCGCCAGTGGCGGTGTAACTCTGCTCTCTTAACCTTCAGTGGCTTAGCGCGCTGGCGCGGCCATTTTTGGGCAAAACCGCCCACCTTGACGGCCATCACCGTAACATTTAGTTTCTATTTTCCATTTGAAAAAATACCGACCAGTATGTATATTTCAACCGCTAAAGATACTGAACGGTATGAAATCACCCCACCCCACATCGCCATTGTCCGAGGCTGCTTCAGACGCGGCCGGGCGGCCCGCAGTGCAACAACAGCGCGCGCTGCAAACCCGCAGCAAGCTGCTAGACGCCGCCTTGCAAGTGATTCGCGCCAAAGGCTACAGCGCCACCACGATTGACGACTTGTGCGCCGCCGCTGGCGTGACCAAAGGCAGTTTCTTCCACCATTTCTCCAGCAAGGAAGACTTGGCTGTGGAAGCCACCAAGCACTGGAACGAGCTGACTGGCGGCTTGTTTGCCAGTGCCCCCTATCAGCAGATTAAAGACCCGCGCGAACGCATTCTCGCCTACATCGATTTCCGCGCCCAGATCGTGCAAGGTGACCTGGCCGACGTCACCTGCCTGCTGGGCACCATGGTGCAAGAGACCTTTGACAGCCATCCCGCCATTCGCGCCGCTTGCCGCGAAGGCATTGAAGGCCACGCCCAAACGCTGGTACCCACCATTGAAGCGGCCAAAGCGATGTACGCACCTGATGCGGACTGGACCGCTGACAGCCTGGCGCTGTACACCCAGGCTGCGCTGCAGGGCACATTCATCGTCGCCAAAGCGCAAGGCCATTCAGACATTGCCGCGCAGTGCATTGAGCATTTGCGTCGTTATGTAGCCGGGCTGCTCACGCCCAACAACCCAATTGAACCAACCCAAGGAGCCACACATGGCTAATTTGCAAAGCACCGCCACTGGCAACACCGTGCAACTGCACCGCGTGCTCGCCAGCACGCCCGACAAAATCTGGCGGGCGTTTGCGCAGCCCGATGCCTTTGCCCGCTGGCTACCGCCCAATGGCTACACCGGGCATGTGCATGCGATGGATTTGACTGTCGGCGGGCTCTGGCGAATGTCTTTTACCAACTTCAGCACGGGTGGTGAGATGTTTTTTGGCGGCAAATACATTGAGCTCAAACCCAACGAATGCATCGCGTACACATCGCAGTTTGAAGACCCCAATCTGCCCGGTGAAATGACCACGCGTATCACGATAAAGGCGGTTTCAGTTGGGGTGGAAATTCACATCACACAAAGCGGCATTCCGGCCGTGATTCCGCTTGAAGCCTGTTACCTCGGATGGCAAGAGTCGCTGCGCAATTTGGCCCGGCTGGTTGAGCCGAATATTCCCGGTTAAGCATCACCCGATCTGGCGAGCGGTCTTATAACCAAACTGAAAGTCACGACTATGCCCAATGTCACATTCATTCTCGTTCCGGGTGCTGGCGGGGATCCGTGGTACTGGCACTTACTGGTGCGCAAGCTCGAAGCGCGAGGTCGCGAGGCCGTTCCCGTAGCGCTTCCCGCAGCGAACGAAAGTGCCGGACTGCCCGAGTACACGGACGCAGTGCTCAAGGCGATTGGAAACCGAGATCGAAGACACCTAATTCTGGTCGCCCAGTCTCTAGGTGGCTTTACGGCACCGCTCGTATGCGAACGCGTGCACGTAAGAGCGCTGGTTCTCCTCAACGCAATGATCCCAAGACCGGGCGAGCGTCCCGGCGAGTGGTTTGTCAACACTCATCAGAATGAAGCAAAGCGGGAGCAGAACGTTCGAGACGGCCGCTCGGCGGATGCGCCGTTTGAGCCGCTAGTGGACTTCTTTCATGATGTTCCACAGTCGGTGAACGAAGAGGCATGGGCGCGCGGCGAACCGAAGCAATCTGACAATGTCTTCGCCTCGCCTTGTATGTTCAAAGCCTGGCCTGCAATACCGATCCATGTATTGGTCGCAAGTGAAGACCGGCTCTTCCCCGCTGCCTTTCAGCAACACATCGCCCGCCAGCGCCTCGGCGTCGAGGCAGAGCATTTGCCTGGAGGGCATCTCGTTGCACTGAGCCAGCCCGACGAACTGGCTGCGCGTTTGTTGTCGTACGCCAGTGACGCCTAATCCGTATTTCAAGCGGACTGCCTTTGGCAGCCGCTGAATTCAAACGTTAAGCACCAGTAACCACCGCCTGTTCTCACCCTAAAGTAAGTCTTCCAAACTCATCATCTTCATAAGGAAATGCATCATGAAAATCTCTGTCGAAACTCTAGTCAACGCCCCCGTCGCGAAGGTGTGGGATGCCTACACCACGCCCGCAGACATCAAGCAATGGAACACCGCATCGCCGGATTGGCACACCGTTGCCGCGTCGGTCGACTTGCGTGTGGGCGGTGCATTCAGCTCGCGCATGGAGGCCAAAGACGGCAGCATAGGCTTTGATTTTGCTGGCACGTATACCAAGCTGGTGCCAGAAAAGCTGATTGAATATTCAGTAGGCGAGCGGCAGGTGGTCGTCGAATTCATTTCAAGCGAGAAGGCGGTGAAAGTGTGCACCACTTTTGATGCGGAAACGACGCATTCCATAGACCAGCAGCGTGATGGCTGGCAAGCCATCTTGAACAATTTCGCGAAGTATGTCCAAGCAACCTAAGGTGAACAGAACTTAACCTCTTTAACTGGAGAACCACATGAGAGTCGAACCCTATTTGATGTTTTCAGGCCGCTGCGAAGAAGCCCTCAGCTTCTACCAAACCGCAGTGGGTGCGCAGCCTGTGATGGTGATGCGCTTCAAAGAAAGCCCCGAGCCGCCGCACATGCCGCTGCCGCCCCACTGGGGCGAGAAGATCATGCACTGTGGGTTTATGGTCGGGCAGACCTTGGTTATGGCATCAGATGGCATGAGCGCAGAGAAGGTGAATTTTTCTGGCGTGAGCCTGTCCATTACGGCGGACGACGAAGCGCAGGCCAAGCGCTTGTTTGATGCGCTAGCCGCTGGCGGCAGTGTGTTCATGCCGATGGGCGAAACCTTCTGGTCGCCTTGCTTTGGCATGTGCAGCGACAAATTCGGTGTGAACTGGATGGTGGGTGTAGATGGGCCGCAGGCCTGATATTTTTAAACTAAATCAGCATCTAGCGCATCAAAAATATGCGCATAGTGCTATTACTTAAGGAGTAAATCATGAACTATTTAGATGGATTTGTTGCCGCAGTACCCGTGGCTAATAAACAGGTTTACCTCAAACACGCGGCAGACGCGGCAGTGGTGTTCAAAGAATACGGCGCTTTGAGCGTGGTGGAGAGCTGGGGTGACGATGTGCCCGACGGCAAACTCACGTCGTTTCCCATGGCCGTCAAGCGCGAAGATGGCGAAGTCGTCGTCTTCTCGTGGATCGAATGGCCATCTAAGGGCGTGCGTGACAGCGCTTGGGAAAAGATCATGGCCGACCCGCGTATGGACCCTGCCCGCGCACCCATGCCCTTCGACGGCAAACGCATGATCTACGGTGGCTTTCAAATCATCATGGAGAAATGACATGACCACCCCCGCGACCACTCCCGCCAAAAACACGATCTGCCTGTGGTACGACGGCGATGCCGAAGAAGCCGCGCGGTTCTATGCCTCGGTCTTTCCTGACTCGAAAGTTTTAGCCGTACACCGCGCACCCAGCGACTATCCCGCAGGCAAGCAAGGCGATGTGTTGACCGTCGAATTCACCGTGCTGGGCATTCCGTGCTTGGGTCTCAACGGGGGGTCTGGGATCAAGCACAGCAATGCGTTTTCGTTTCAAGTGGCTACCGTCGACCAAGCCGAGACGGACACCTACTGGAACGCCATCGTCAGCCACGGCGGGCAAGAGAGTGCCTGCGGCTGGTGCAAAGACAAATGGGGTCTGTCTTGGCAGATCACGCCCATCGCCCTGACACAAGCCGTCACAGACCCAGACCCGGCAGTGGCCAGGCGCGCGTTCGAGGCCATGATGCAAATGGCAAAAATCGACATCGCCGCCATCGAGGCGGCGCGCCGTGGATAGGCCGTCAGCATTGGTTTCAAAAAAGAAAATCAGCCTCTAGCCCAACGAAATATTTCGCAAGAAGCTGCTGATTTTGGAGTACTACCATGAAAAAAATCGTCGTTGCACTCAACATCACACTAGACGGCTACATCGAAGGCGCGCAGGGCGAGGTGGATTGGATTGATTCTTGGGAAGACCAAGATGACAGTGCCTCCCAATTTGACATTTGCCTGCTCGGCGCAGCCATGTATCCGGGCTACGAGCAATATTGGACGGCGGTACACAACGCGCCCGACGCGCCCTTGCCGTTTTCCGGTAACGTAGCGACTGTAGGCGAGAAAACATATGCCGAGTTTGCCTACGCCACGCCACACATCGTGCTCTCCACGCAAATGCAAAGCGCGGCTTGGCCGCATACGAAAATCGTGCGCAACATGGCGGATGTGGCGCTGCTCAAGCAAGGCAGCGGCAAGGCCATTTACGCTGTAGGTGGAGCCACTATGGTGGGCAGCCTGATCAACGGCAACTTGGTCGATGAAATTCGCGTACAAATTCGCCCAGTTTTGCTGGGCGGCGGCAAGGCGCTGTTCAAGGATGTGGTGGGAAGGCATAGCCTGAGTTTGCTGAGTACTCGCACTTTTACAAATGGGCTGGTAAACCTGCATTATGAGGTGCAGCAGAAGGTTTGATTTTTAGCGAATGAAGCCGGTGACCCAACTTGCGTTCAAACACGCTTTGCGAAACTCTTGCTGGGGCATTGCCGCCAATCAGCTTGAGGTTTTTGCAAGAAAATTGGCCAAAACCTTTGCACCGCTCCTGTAAACTCCCGTGGATTCGAATCGGCTGATCCATTCGACCACAGCTAATAGCAGTTTCCGCCTTATGCAAATCAACCTTATCTGGGCACAAGCCCACCACCGCGTCATCGGCAAAGATGGCACCATGCCTTGGCATCTGTCCGAAGACTTGGCGCATTTCAAGCGCACCACCTTGGGCTGCCCGGTCATCATGGGGCGCAAGACCTGGGATTCGGTGCCTGCGCGGTTTCGGCCATTGCCGGGCAGAACCAATCTGGTGCTGACGCGGCAAGCTGATTGGCATCAACCCGGTGTGCTGCAATCCTCTGATTTGAAGGATGCCCTATCTTTGCTGGGCCAAATGACCCCGCAGCCAGCCACCGTATGGGTCATTGGCGGGGCGCAAATTTACGCACAGGCGCTGCCATTAGCGCATTCGGTTGTTGTCACAGAAATTGACGCTGAGTTTGCGGGCGATGCCTTTGCACCCAAACTAGACGCCAACTGGCGCGAAGTACTGAGAGAATCACACCTAAGTACCACGGGACTTGCCTACAGTTTTGTCACTTATTCACGCAACGAAATTTGCAACACCCATGAAAACTACTTTCATCCCTCTACTGTCTACCGCACTCCTGGTACTGGCCAGCGGCTGCACCCGCATTGAAACCGGCGAAGTGGGTTTGCGTGTGAATTTTGACAAAACCACCGACCCGACAGAGCGCCTGCCCGGTTCGTTTAACCAAACGCTGGTGGGCGACATCATCACCTTCAAAATTCAGGACGTGGCAGTTGCGGTGGACAACATGACACCGCTGGCGTCCGACAACTCCACCATCAAAGACTTTGATATGACGGTGATCTACAACATCAACCCGACGGCGGTGTCGGAGCTGTGGACCACCAAAAACCGAACCTTCCACGGCTTGACTGACAAAGGCAACGACATTTTGTTGATGCAAAACTATGTGGCCTTGGCTGCGCGCAATGCCGCCTACAAGGTGGCGCGCGAGTATGAATCCCTCAAAATGGCCGATAACCGCCCGGCCATAGAGCAAAAAATCCGCGAGACGATCATCAAAACACTGACCGAAGAGAAGCTGGCCGACAAGATCACCGTGTCGCAAATTCAGGTGCGCGCCATCACGCCCGCAGACATCATTGTGGCCAGTGCCAACGACCTGGTGCGCGCCCAAAACGAGCTGAAAACCAAAGAAGTTGAAGTGCAAACAGCCAAAAAAGAGGCTGAACGCATCGCCGCCCTGAACGCCAATGCGGGTGCCATCGGGTATATGAACGCCATGGCCAATTTAAAAATTGCCGAAGGCGTAGCCGCTGGCAAGGTGCATACGATCGTGGTGCCCTATGACTTCAAAGGCATCGTCAACGCCAAGTAAGCCAATCGATTACCCGCTGCCGATCACCCATCCCCCATCCCCCGTTATCCAACCAAAACTCAAGGAAAATTTATGTCAGGACAAGGATTTCACGTACACGGCCCCCACGACCACGCGCTGGAGCATGCCGCGCAGGGCGACCACGGCGATGCGCATGACGGCGAGAAAAAGCACCACGGCATCGGCGGAGGCAGCTTTACCAGCCAGATCGCCCTGTTTACCGCCATCATCGCCACTGTGGGTGCCATGTTTGGCTACATGGGCGGGGCCACACAGGCCAACGCGGGCTTGTACAAAAACAATGCCGCCATCAAAAAAACCGAAGCCTCCAACCAGTGGAACTACTTCCAAAGCAAGAGCACCAAACAATCCTTGGCCGAGGTGTCGCGCGACCTGACTGCCAACGAGGCAGACAAAGCCAAGTACCAAGGCAAGATTGACCGCTACGAAAAAGAAAAGGGCGATATCCAGGCCGAGGCCAAAAAAATCGAGCAAGAGGCCACCACCTGGGACAAAAAATCAGACGACGAAATGCACCAGCACCACCGCTGGGCCCAGGCCACCACGGTGCTGCAAATCGCCATCGCCTTGGCCGCCATCGCTTTGCTGACCAAGAAAAAATGGCTGGAATACGGCATGTTTGCGGCTGGCGCTGCGGGTGCCATCATCGGCATTTTGGCCATGTTGCATATTTAATATACTATCAAATAAATAGCTGCTCCCGCGATATTTTAAAGGGCTACTGGCCAATATGACTATACAAATAGCCACCTGGAACGTCAACTCGCTCACCATCCGCTTGCCGCAGGTGCTGGACTGGCTGGCGGCCAATCCGGTGGACGCGCTGTGCCTGCAAGAGCTTAAATTGACGGATGAAAAGTTTCCGGTGGCCGACTTGCAAGCAGCTGGCTACCGTAGCAATTTTTTTGGCCAGAAAACCTATAACGGTGTGGCGCTGCTCACCCGTACCGAGACGGTGACGGGTGTAGAGGCGGTGGTGAAAAACATCCCCGGTTTTGCCGACGAGCAGTCGCGCATTATTGCGGGCACTTTGGCTACCGTCCATGGCGCGGTGCGCTTGGTCAACGGTTATTTTGTCAACGGCCAAGAGCCGGGCAGCGAAAAGTTTGCCTATAAAATGCAGTGGCTAAGCGCTCTGCACGACTGGCTGCAGAGCGAGCTGGCTGCTCACCCGCAACTGGTGCTGGTAGGCGACTTCAACATCACCTACGACGACCGCGACACCTATGACCCGGTAGGCTTGCGCGAGACCATCCACCACACCACCGAAGAGCGCGAGCACCTGCAACGGCTACTCACTCTGGGCCTGCACGACGCGTTTCGCCTGTTTGATCAACCCGAAAAAAGCTACAGCTGGTGGGACTACCGCGAGATGGCTTATAGGCGCAACCGGGGGCTACGCATTGACTACACCTTGGTGAGCGATGCGCTCAAACCCCTGGTACAAAGCTGCGTGATCGACAAATTGCCGCGCAAGAACGAGCGCCCTAGTGACCATACGCCGGTGGTGGTGACGCTGGGGTAAGCCTGCTTTTGTACGGGATCAGGTCGGCGGCGCACTTAGATACGCGGCTGTCCCCCGTGTTGGCCTAGAGCCAACTTCTCCTTGTATGCCGCTACGCTAAGTGCGCCACCGGCCTGATCTTGGAGACGTGGTGGGTGCGCCACCGTAAGAGCCGATACTGTTCCAGCTTGGTGGGCATACCCCATCCCGATTCCCAATCCATGCTACGCCACGATTTGATCTTATCAATAGGCTGGAAATGCTAGATTTTCACCACTACCCTGCCCCGCACCGTGCCGGCCATCAGCTGGTGGGCTTTGTCGATGGCGCCTTCAAGTGGCACCTCGTCGATCATGCTCTCCAGCAATGCGGGGTCTAGGTCGATGGCTAGGCGGCTCCAGGCGGCTTGGCGGCGGGGCAATGGGGCCATGACCGAGTCCACTCCTATCAGAGCCACGCCGCGCAAGATGAAGGGCATGACGCTGCTGGGCAAGTCCAGGCCTTGGGCCAGGCCGCAGGCGGCTACTGCGCCGCCGTAGCGGGTTTGCGCCAGTGCGTTGGCCAGGGTGTGGGAGCCTACGGCATCTACCACGCCCGCCCAGCGCTCTTTTTGCAGGGGTTTACCAGCTGCAGACAGCTCGGCCCGGTCGATGATGCTGGCCGCGCCCAGCTGCTTGAGGTAGGCCTCCTCCTGCGCCTTGCCCGTGGCGGCTACCACCTTGTAGCCCAGCTTGGCCAGCAGGGCCACGGCCACGCTGCCTACGCCGCCGGTGGCACCGGTTACCAGCACCTCGCCGCTGGCGGGCAGCACGCCGCGCTCCTCCAGCGCCATCACACACAGCATGGCGGTGTAGCCTGCGGTGCCAATGGCCATGGCCTGGCGGTGGGTGAAGGCCAGTTTGCCTGCCGTGGCTGATGATGACGCGGGTGGTTTCACCAACCAGTCGCCTTTGAGCCGCGCCTCCTCTGCCAAACACCCCCAATGGGTCTCGCCCACGCCCCAGCCATTGTGGATAAACGCGTCGCCCGCGCGCCAATCCGGGTGGCTGGATGCGATGACCTCGCCTGCGCCGTCAATGCCCGCCACCATCGGCCAGGTGCGCACCACCGGGCTTTTGTTGGTGATGGCCAGCGCGTCCTTGTAGTTCAGCGTGGAGTACGCCACGCGGACATGCACATCAGCTGCAGGCAACTGCGCTGCGTCTACCTCGGTAACTTGGGCAACAAAGTCGGGGGATTTGGTGAGGAAAATGGCTTTCATGAGGGCTTTCGGAGGGACAAAGGGAGGGGTAGGTGGAGGGATAGACGAGGGGATAAATGCGGTGATAGACGCAGAGAAATGGTTAGCGAGATTGTGCGCGATGCGCCCATGCGTGCATAGCGAGGCTGCATATTTTTAAAATAGACCAGTCGTCTAAAAATTAAAACCAGCTTGCAAGTTGCTGATTTTTAACGGTTTAGTTGATTTTTTCAATGCATTTAATTGTACCGAAGAGTCTGGATTTTTTGATTTTTGAAGCGTTTTAGACGTCTTTTTGACTGGCAGCAATGCGCTGGCAATGTGGGCACTTTCGGCGGGTGGCCATAGTTTGGCTGCTGACTTAGCTGCTGACTTAGCCGCCGGTTTAGGTACCGGTGCCCGATGCTCCAAACCCGTTAACCAAAAAGCAAACTGCCCCATAAACCGGTGCACCGCAGCGCGCAGCATCTCCGGGTTTTGCGCCAACAGGCTGCGCAGCACAGCCCCCTCCCACAGCGCCCAAAACTCTTGGGCCAGCTTCTCACACTCTTGCAGCGTTTGCGGGGCGTTTTGAGGGGGGTTTTGCATTTGCAATAGACCCGTCGTCTTGGAATTTTTAAGGCCCTTGGCGGTATTATTTTGGTAGCTGCTTGCGCAATTAAACAGGGCATTGGCAAGTGTTTTGTCCCAATCTTGCAAGCTCGCTAGCAACTTGGCCCGAAAGCCCTCGTGCAGCCCTGCCACTTCTTGGCCCAGTGCACCCACCAGGCAGCCACGTCGGTAGCCATAGCGCTCAATACCGGCAATAGAGTCAGCCAAAAAACCATCCATCGCCGCTTGTAGCTGCCCCAGCCCATCGGTGGGTTGGTCGATAAACCACTTGGTCAGGCGCTGCATAAAAAACGCCTGGTAGCTGTCCAATAGCGCATAGCCAAAGGCTTCTTTGCTCTCAAAATAGTGATAGAACGAGCCCTTGGGCACGTCGCATTCGCGCAGCACTACGTCGATACTGGTGGCACTCCAGCCGCCCTCCAGCACCTTTTGCAGACCCACAGCGATCAGGCGCTCCCGGGTGGATTGCTGGCTTTGTTTGCGGGCACCGTGGGTTCGGGTGAGAGATTGAATATCTTGGAGCATTTATCAATAATAGACTAGTCGTCTAATAATTTCAAGCCCATTTAAGACAACCCAATATACCCATCTCAAGTTTCAGCCGAATTCAAGCCACGTGCAGGCTCATTAAAAACATCGCGCAAACCCCAATGCATATGTAAATCAATAGCTTAGTAACTATTCTTCGCTTGACTTATGAAGACGTAACACCTACACTGCGAGCAATGTTTCTTTTACGCACCACACACACGCTTACTGGTCTGGCCATGGTAGCTTTCGCGTTTGGGCACTCTGGCGTGCAAGCGCAAAACGCGTCTAACGACGATATGGCTGCATTTTTAGCCGACAAAGGCATCGTGGCCAAACTCGGTGAACAAGTGTCCCAAGCGGGCCGCGTGGTCACTGACCGGGCAGCAGACTTGGTGCTGAACGCTATGGGTTTTCTGGGTGTACCCTATAAACGGGGTGGCAACAATTTTGAGCAAGGTTTTGATTGCAGCGGCTTTGTCAAAGCCATGTTTGAGCAAACCATTGGCTTGGCCCTGCCGCGCCGCGCAGTAGAACAAGCTGCCGCGACCCAGCCCATAGATAAAAGCGAACTCCAGCCCGGTGATTTGGTGTTTTTCAATACGCTCAAATCTGCCTTCAGCCACGTGGGCATTTATGTGGGCGACAACAAATTCATCCACTCGCCCCGCACAGGCAGTGTGGTGCGGGTAGAAGACATGGGCGTGAAATACTGGAGCAGCCGCTTTGACGGCGCGCGCCGGGTCGAGCCCAAGCCTTAGGCCTAAACCTTAAAACGCAGCTTGGCGCTTTGCGCAAACAGGTTGGTAAAGCATTTAGCCGGATCGATAGTGTCCAAGCGCAGCACCGGATCGGCATTGCGCATGGCGGCCAGCGTGTTGCCCACCCCCTCAGGAGGTATCACGCCGTCCAGAGAAATAGCCTCACGCATGCGGGCAAAAGCGGCTAAATACAAAGCCCGGTCGCCCGCAAAATAGCCTTCGGGCACGATCTTCATCAGATCAGACACGCCCGCAGTTTGCAGCCATTTGAGGGCATGCACCATAGCGTTGGCCACCGCTTGGGCAGTGTGAGGGTGTTTCTGCAGCC
>JAYVDN010000426.1:0-7794 GCA_043749385.1 Polaromonas sp. | reverse complement strand
TTCAAGTCAAACGACCATCAACCAACCCACTGCAAACCACTCAGAGGCCAAATACTCTTCAGGCAACCGGAAAAGTACCAGGCAGCAAAATGCTTTTATCTACCGTGTTGATATCGGTCCGCCCGCAAAATGCCATCGTCAAATCCAGCTCCTTGTGGATGGTTTGCAGCATCTTGGTCACGCCTTCTTGGCCGTACGCGCCCAGTGCGTAAAGCCAAGCACGACCGATCATGGTGCCGCGTGCACCCAAGGCACGCGCTTTCAGCACATCTTGCCCACTGCGTATGCCGCCGTCCATCCACAGCTCTATATCTTTGCCCACGCCATCTACGATGCCGGGCAGGGCGGTGATGGACGAGGGCGCGCCGTCCAGCTGGCGGCCGCCGTGGTTGGAGACGATCAAGGCATCCGCGCCGCTGTTGACGGCGTGGCGCGCGTCTTCGGCATCTTGAATGCCTTTGAGCACAATCTTGCCACCCCAGCGCTTTTTAATCCACTCCACGTCGTTCCAGTTGAGCGTCGGGTCAAATTGCTGGGCTGTCCAGGCGGACAGCGAGCTCATGTTGTCCACGCCCTGCACATGGCCCACGATGTTGCCAAACTCACGCCGCTTGGTGCCCAGCATGCCCAGGCACCAGCGCGGCTTGGTGGCCATGTTGATGATGTTGGGCAGCGTGAGCTTGGGCGGCGCGCTCAGGCCGTTTTTAATATCTTTGTGCCGCTGGCCAAGGATTTGCAGGTCCAGGGTAATTTGCAGGGCCGAGCAGTTGGCAGCTTTGGCGCGGTCAATCAGCCGCTCCATAAACGCGCGGTCGCGCAGCACATACACCTGGAACATGAACGGGTGGCGGTCGGTCGCAGCGGCCACATCTTCGAGGGAGCAAATGCTCATGGTAGACAGGGTGAACGGAATGCCAAAAGCCTTGGCCGCCCGCGCGCCCAAGATCTCGCCGTCGGCATGCTGCATGCCGGTAAGACCCGTGGGCGCAATGGCCACTGGCATGGCCACTTCCTGGCCGAGCATGGTGGTCTTGGTGCTGCGCCCTTCCATGTTGATGGCCACGCGCTGGCGCAGCTTGATGCTCTGAAAATCCGCCTCGTTGGCGCGGTAGGTGCTCTCGGTCCAACTGCCGCTGTCGGCGTAGTCGTAGAACATTTTGGGTACGCGGCGCTGGGCAACCTGGCGCAGGTCTTCTAAGCAGGTGATTTTGGACAAGTCGGTCATGGGGAGGGTCTCTTTGTTTTTAAACTGCTGCCATCGTAGCGGCTATTTTTGGTGCAGCTGTGTGAAATTGGCTTGTGGGGATTGAAATTTATTGATCCGAGGGTGGGTTTGGTTGGCTGTGGGTCAGTTTGAAGATGTCACTTGGAGGTAGTTGGCTGGTTTTCGATTGGCATGAAGATGCGGCTCGTAACTGGTTGGCTGGCATCAGCTCGGGAAGTCGTGCTGCAAAAATTCTAGGAAAACACGCGACTGGTGGAGTAGCGTTCTTCAGGTGGTCGCCGCGCCTTTCTCCAGATTTTTCATCACGACCACGCCGAACTGCTGCTTAACTGGCGTTGTTGCACTCCTTTGCGTGCTGCGAGATCACCGTTCTAAGCTGTTTGGCGATCTACCGCAACAATCTATTGCGATAGTAGCTATTTTTTTGATTGTGATCACACTCGAAAAAGCGCACCACCTTTGCACGTAAAACACCCCAGCGCGTCACAAGCACGTCGTCGTACGCAACCCTCGCACGAGACAAAAAGTACACCAGCCAGCAAGCGGTGATGGAGCGTGTTTGCGATGAAAAATCTGGAGAAAGGCGCGGCGACCAGCTGAAGATTGCTACCAAGGTACCCGCGTTTTTTCGCAAGATTTTTGCAGTACAAATTCCTCCGGCGCCGCAAAGTGACCAAGCTGGCACAGGCATCTTCAAACCGGTCTCCGCAAAGTGACCAAGGTAGCGCAGGCACCTTCAAGAGGTCTGCAAACAACTACGGACGCTGCACGGACACAGCGGTAAAAGCGGGTCGTACCGCCGCACCCCGTACCTCTATGCGCACTTCGTCCAAAGTCTTGCCCTGCGCATCTACCAAGGTGATGACGTGCTTGCCCGGCCAAGGCATCCATTGGGCTTGCGCGCCTTGGGCCAGAGGCTTGCCGTCTAGCAGCCAGCGCACGGCTTGCGCGTTGGCCAGTAGCTGCAAGCGCTGGCGCTTGGGCGGAATGTCGGGGTCTAGCGCGATGATGCTGCCGGGGGCGGGCTGCACTATCTTGGCTGCACTCGAGTCGTTGGCTTGATTTATCAAACGTTTTGGGCCCGTAGCCCCGTAAAGTATCGCGGGAGCAGCTATTAAATCGTGAGCGTCTTGCGACACCACGGACTGCTCGGTACCACTGATGAACCACTCCTCGCGGCCTGCTTCCTGTGCCTGGGGGAAGCGTGTGGACGCCTTTACCAGGCCTGCGGGCGGTGCGGGCGTTGCACCCCATGCCGTGGCTTGCAGACGGTTGGCTTGCACTGCACCAGACGGCGCTGCATGGTCACCACGCGGGTGCAAGTACTGCATGACGGCTGCCCACACCGGCGCTGCGCCGCTGGTGCCGCTTACGTCCCACATGCTCTCACCGCCTGCGTTGCCCACCCACACGCCCACGGTGTAGCGGCTGCTGTAGCCTATGGCCCAGTTGTCGCGCATGTCTTTGCTGGTGCCGGTTTTGACGGCGGCGTTGATGCGCGTTGCCAGCACGCTGTCGGTGCCGAAGCTGCGGGCGCGGGCCATGGGGTCGCGCAAGATGTCGCTCACGATAAAGCTGGCTTGCGGGTTGATGCAGTCTTTGAAGGCAGGCTTGGGCTGCATGACCATGCTGGTAGCGCTGCAGCGCCCGCCATTGGCAAGGGCCCGGTAGGCGTTGGTCAGGCTCAGCAGGCTCACGTCGGCGCTGCCCAGGGCCAGGCTGTAGCCGTAGTAGTCGCCTTCGTTTTTAAGCGGCACGCCCAGCGCGCGCAGCTGGCGGGCAAACGCATCGGGGCTGACCATGACCAGGGTGCGCACTGCCGGTACGTTGAGCGATGCACCCAATGCCGTGCGTACCGACACCCAGCCCTTGAAGCTGCGGTCGTAGTTTTGCGGAATGTACAGCCCACTGGCGGTGGGGATGTGGGCGGACGAGTCTTCTACCAGTGAGGCGGCGGTCAGGCGCTTCTCGGCTATCGCCTGTGCGTACAAAAATGGTTTGAGCGTAGAGCCCGCTTGGCGCAGCGCGGCTGCTGCGTCTACTTCTTGGGCGCTGCCCAGCTCGCCCGATGAGCCTATGTAGGCCAGCAGTTCACCGCTGGCATTGTCTATCACTACCACCGCGCCGTCTTCCACGTTGCGGCCTTTGAGCTCTTGCAGGTGCTGCGCCAGGCTTTGGATGGCAAAGCGTTGCAGCTTGGCGTCTAGCGCACTGCGTACGCTGGCTGGGGGCTTGGCGGCCAGTGGAGCGGCATCTTTACCCGCATGGTTGCTGGTCTTACTTGCCAACGCTGTGGAAGCTATAAGCTGGCGCGCCACATGGGGCGCAATGCCGTCGCTGCTGGCAAACGCTTTGCGCGGCATTACGGCCTCGGTGAACGCCTCTACCGCTTCGCAGTGCTTAGCCTCCGCGCTTTGCATGGCGCGCAGCACGCCGCAGGCGCGCTGGGCTACCACGCGGGCAGCCGCATTGGGCGCACGTACCAAGGCTGCGGTGATGGCGGCTTCACGTTCATCCAAACCATGCGCGGCTTTGCCAAACAGGGTGCGGCTGAGCGCGTCAATGCCTTGCATTTCTCCTCTGAAGGGCACCAGATTCAAATACGCTTCCAGTATCTGGTCTTTGCGCCAGCGCTGCTCCAGCCAAGTGGCCGATACGGCTTGGCTGGCCTTGCCCAGCACATTGCGCCGCTCGCTGCCTTTGCGCGGGCCATCGTCTATCAAGCCGGCCAGTTGCATCGATAAAGTTGATGCACCGCGCGTGCGCTGGTTCAGCGCGTTGCCCCAGGCAGCGGCTGACACGGCCCGCCAGTCTACGCCGCTGTGTTCGTAAAAGCGTTTGTCCTCGCTCAGCACCATCGCTGTGCGCAAGGCGGGCGACATATCCGCCAGCGCCACCCACTGGCCGCGCCGCACGCTGGCATCGGTGCGCAGTCGGTGCAGCACTTCACCATGGCGGTCCAGCAGCAGGCTTTCTGACGACGTGAAAGTACTTTTTTCTTGCTCAAAACTGCCGATAGCCCAGCAGGATGTTGCGCAAGCAGCTATTAAAAATGCAGCGACCGGAGATCTCCCCACGCGACCAAGCATCTGTGCAGAGCGTTGGGGCCATATATTGCGCATTTACTTGCCCACCACCTTCACCCGCGCATTCGGCGCCTCGCCAAACATCTCGGGCGCGTACATGGCCTCTACCCGCGTGGGCGGCATCGCAAAGTCGCCCACATTGTTCAGGCGCACGGTGTATTCGAGTTTGAAGCTGCCCTTGGGCACGTACTCGAAGTACGCGCGGAACGACTCAAAGCTGCGCTCTTCAAATGCTGACCACGCACTGCCTTTGCTGCGTTCGCCTTGGGTGGCAATCTCGGAGTCGCGGCCTAGACCACCACCGAGGATGGTAGAGCCACCGGGGATGGGATCGGTCAACGCCACCCAGGTCATGTCGGCGCTGGCGTTCACTTCCAGGGTGATGCGCAGTACGTCGCCTCGGCTGTACTGGCCCTTCACGGCTTCTTCTACCGGCGTGATGGTTTTCTTGACCTGATAGCCCGCATTGAAAGGTGCTTTGAGCTGGATGGCTGCAACCGACTGGATGGTGAGCCATGGCTTACCCGTGCCCGCATGCGTCACGCTGAGTGCGTCTTTGCCAGCCCATGGCAAAAACATGTTGTTGTTGCGCAGGTTGCCCGGCGCGGACGGCGCGCCAAACCAGGTGGTTTGGTGGGCTGCACCTTCAGGGTCAGTGGCTTTGATGCGCTCTACCTTGCTCCAGTCCACGGCTGCTTTGGCCGTGCCCATGGCCGCATGGGTCATGCCCGCTACAGGCACGGATTCAAACGCCGCAGAGAACTTCTCCAGCGCCAAGCCGCCCCACAGGTTGGCCGTGGTGGTATGCCACGCGCCGCCTTGCTGGCGCGAGATAAAGCCGTTGGCCAGGCGCGGCATGTCTTCCTTCCAACTTGGATCGTCAAGAACAGCGAGGATCAGCTTGGCGGTGTTGGCATCGCCGTTTTGCATCAGCCACCACCAGTAGTCGTCCTTCTCGGTGCTGAAAATCATTTTGGTGCCTTGGTAGGACAGGCGGGCTTTGAGAATTTGCGTGGCCTCGGCCAGGCGCTCATCGCGCTTGGGGGCGTCTTTCACGCGGCGCAAAATGTTCAGCCAGTCAATCACCGTATGCGTGGGCCACTGGTTGGGCGCGATGGTGATGCTGCCCAGCAGGCGGGCCAACCGTTGTCCATTTTCGCGACCGTAGCGCGACAGCGCCTCGATGGCGGCAATTTTGCGCATGTCCAGGTCTTTTTGTGGGCTCCAGAAGTCGCGTTGGATTTTGCCTTCTACAAAGGCTATCAAACCTTTTTCCATCGCTGCGCGGGACTCGTCGGGAACGGCAAACGCAGCGTCAATGTTGGAGGCCTCGTGGGTGGCGGCCAGCAGGTAGGCGGTCAGGGTGTCGCTGCCCCGGTCGCCATCGCCCGCACGCGGCGGGAAGTAGCTGGCCAAGCCGTCTTTGTCCAGATAGGTGGGCAGTTGCGCGGCCACGCTTTGCCACAGCTTGGCATCACGCAGGCCAATCGATTTGCTGGTTTTTTGCTCCAGGCAAATAAAGGGGTAGTTGGCAAAATAGTCGCGCACGCCGGGCAGGCCTTCGGCCAGCTTGGGTTGCAGCGCCAGCTTCAGTCCACCGCGTCCGGGCAGAGCATCTGCCGGGGGCTGCACGTCCAAGTTGTAGCTGCCGTCCACTTGCACCAGCGTGGCTTGCTGCACCGTGAGTGGCACGGCGTAGGTGATGCGCTGGCGCGCCTTCAGGGCATCGCGTGCACCGCTGATGCCGTCTTTGGCCTCGATCTCCCACAAAATCGATTCACTGCGAACTTGTGCCAGCTGCGCAGGCGCGGTCACCATCCACGCCACCTCGCGCGCTTCGCCTGCGGGGATGTCAATGGTTTGCGGCTTCACGTCCAGCAGCGTAGCGCGCGGAGTTACCTCCACCTTCATCGCCGCCTTGGTGGTGTTGCGCAGCGTTATCTGCGCGCGGTACTGGTCGTCTTCGCGCACCAAGGGCGGCAGGCCGCTGATGATTTGCAAGTCTTGCGTGGCGCGGATCGTGGTTTGCCCGGTGCCAAACAAGCCCGTGCCCACATCGGCCACGGCCACAATTTTGAAGCTGGTCAGGGCATCGTTCAGCGGCACGTTGACCACCGCCTGGCCATTGGCATCGAGCTGCACGCGCGGGTTCCAAAGCAGTAGGGTGTCGAGTAGCTCGCGCGTGGCACCGCGGCCACCGCCGCCGCCCGCAGGCACGGCCTTGCGGCCGTAGTGCCTGCGGCCAATGATCTCCATTTGCGCGGTAGATGTCTCCACGCCCCAGCTGCGGCGTTGCAGCATCGCGTCCAGCAGGTTCCAACTGCTGTTGGGCATCAGCTCCAAGAGCGCCTGGTCTACGGCGGCCAGTGCCACCTCGGCATTGGCAGCGGGCTGGCCATTGGGCCGCTTGGCGGTGACGGTGACGGTGGCCGTGCTGCGCACGGCATACGACTCTTTGTTGGCCACCACTTTCACGTCCAGTTGGTGCGCCTTGGTGCCCACGCGCAGCTCGGCTGCCCCGAGGCGGAAGGCGGGTTTGCTCAAGTCCACCAAGGCAGTGGGCGCTGTGTATTCACGGCCTTCGACCCAAAACGCGGTCCACCATTCGCGCGGGGCTTTGTAGCCCCAGGTGAACAGGCTGTACCACGGCACTTCGCGCAGCCGCCCGCGCAATACGAGCGCCGACACATACACATTGGGTGCCCAGCCTTCGGCAATTTTCACGTTGATGGTCGGGTCTTGGCCGTTGAGCTGCACGATCTGGGTGTCGATAATGCCCTCGCGCTCGATGCTCACCAGCGCGGTGGCAAAGCGAAAGGGCATGCGCACCTGCAGCTTGGCCGTCTCACCGGGGGCATAGGCCTTTTTCTCGGGCAGCAGGTCAATGCGGTCATGGTCTTCGCCGCCAAACCATATCTCGCCTTGCTTGGTGACCCACACGCTGCTGGCGGCCTGCGCGGTGTTGCCGTCTTTGTCTTTGGCGGTCACTGTCAGCTCTACCTCGCCCGCCTCGCCCAGCTTGGTGTCGCACAGCAGCAGGCCTCGGCTGTCACTGCTGCCGCTGCACACCTTACCGAGGTCCTTAGTCTCAGTTTTATTGTCGTAGCTGTAGAAGCCGCCCACCATGCGCTTGCGGCTGGTGGTGGTAATGCGGGCTACCGCGTTCACCTCCATGCTCACGCCCGCCTGCGCTTTGCCAGCCAAATCGAGCGACAGGGCCTGGAACTTGATCTTCTGGCTGGCGGACACCCAGCCTTCTGTGCGAATGCCCGCCACCACGGCGGCAGGCCATAGGGTGTGTGTGCTGCGGATGGTTTGCACTTCGCCGTTGGGGTCCGAGTAGGTGGCCTCCAGCAGCAGTTCTTGCGGTTGTTTAACCACGGGCAGGCCTTCGATGGTGGTTTTACCGGCGCCGTTTTTGTCCAGCGTGATGGCCAGTTTGTCAGCCACCACACGGCTGTCACGCGTCGAGCCGATGTCTGT
>JAYVDN010000425.1:0-5326 GCA_043749385.1 Polaromonas sp. | reverse complement strand
GGCATCCGTTATTCGGATGAGAAGATCACGATCAAAGAAACCAAGAAGAAATAAGGAGCTGTCTCATGTTGACCAAAAAAGAGCAGCGTCTTCGTCGTTCGCGCCAAACCCGTATCCGCATTGCCAACCAAGGCGTTGCACGTTTGAGCGTCAACCGTACGAACCTCCACATCTACGCCCAGGTGATCTCTGGCGACGGCACCAAAGTATTGGCATCTGCCTCTACCGCAGAAGCCGAAATCATCAAAGCCCTCGGCGGCTCCGGCAAAGGCAGTAACACTGCTGCTGCTGCTGCCATCGGCAAGCGCGTGGCTGAAAAAGCCAAAGCGGCTGGCGTTGACAAAGTTGCGTTTGATCGCGCAGGTTTTGCCTATCATGGTCGCGTCAAGGCTTTGGCCGACGCCGCCCGTGAAGCTGGCTTGCAGTTCTAATCTAGGCGAGAATTTACATGGCTAAATTACAAGCAAATACCCCCGCGACCGGTCCAGAAGACGGCCTGCGTGAGAAGATGATCGCGATCAACCGCGTAACCAAAGTGGTCAAGGGCGGCCGTATCCTCGGTTTCGCAGCACTCACCGTGGTGGGCGATGGCGATGGCCGCGTTGGCATGGGCAAAGGCAAGTCGAAAGAAGTGCCAGTGGCTGTGCAAAAAGCGATGGAGCAAGCGCGCCACGTCATGATCAAAGCCAATCTGAAGAACGGTACCATTCACCACCGCGTGTATGGCTCCCACGGTGCTGCAAACGTCATGATGTCCCCAGCCCCTAAAGGCACTGGCATCATCGCAGGCGGCCCTATGCGCGCCGTCTTCGAAGTGATGGGTATCACCGACATCGTGGCCAAGAGCCATGGTTCAACCAATCCTTACAACATGGTGCGTGCCACTTTGGACGCCCTGAAGAACTCTACTACGCCTGCCGAAGTCGCTGCCAAGCGCGGCAAGAGCGTTGAAGAAATCTTCGCTTAATTTGGAGCACCCTATGTCTGCTCAAGCTACTGTTAAAGTCCAATTGGTGCGTAGCCCCATTGGCTGCAAAGAATCCCACCGCGCTACCGTGCGCGGTCTGGGTCTGCGCAAAATCCGCTCCGTCTCCGAGTTGCAAGACACTCCGGCGGTGCGCGGCATGATCGACAAGATCGCCTACCTCGTGAAGGTGCTGTAATGGAACTGAATACTATTTCTCCTGCTGACGGCTCCAAAAAAGCCCGTCGCCGCGTAGGTCGTGGCATTGGCTCTGGCTTGGGTAAAACCGCTGGCCGTGGTCACAAAGGTCAAAAATCCCGTTCGGGTGGCTACCACAAGGTCGGTTTCGAAGGCGGTCAAATGCCTTTGCAGCGCCGTTTGCCTAAACGTGGCTTCAAGTCACACCTGCTGAAGTTCAATGCTGAAATCACTTTGACCAACCTGGAAGTTCTGGGCGCGGCTGAAGTGGACGTGTTGGCACTCAAGCAAGCTGGCTTGGTGGGTCAATTGGCCAAAGTGGTGAAAGTTATCAATACCGGCGCGTTGACCAAAGCGGTCAAGCTCACAGGTATAGGTGCCACCGCAGCCGCTAAATTGGCCATCGAAGCGGTTGGTGGCTCAGTGGTTGGTGGCTCAGTGGCTGCTTAAACGCAACGCAAAAGCAAACGCATACAACAGGAACGACGCACAGTGGCAACTAATCCCGCTCAAATAGCAAAAACTGGTAAGTTTGGCGACCTGCGTCGTCGGCTTGTCTTTTTGTTGCTGGCGCTGGTGGTGTACCGCATCGGTGCGCACATTCCTGTGCCCGGCATTGACCCGACACAGCTGCAAGCTTTGTTCAAGGGCCAGCAGGGCGGCATTCTGAGTTTGTTCAATATGTTCTCTGGCGGGGCGCTGTCGCGCTTTACCGTCTTCGCTCTGGGCATCATGCCCTATATCTCTGCTTCGATCATCATGCAGTTGGCGACCTATGTGGTGCCGATGTTTGAGCAGCTGAAGAAAGAGGGCGAGGGCGGTCGCCGCAAGATCACGCAGTACACCCGCTACGGCACACTGGGTTTGGCATTGTTCCAGTCCTTGGGTATCGCGATGGCGCTGGAAGGCTCTGCGGGTCTGGTGTTGAACCCAGGTTTTGGTTTCCGTATCTCCGCCGTAGTCAGCTTAACGGCTGGCACGATGTTCCTGATGTGGTTGGGCGAACAGATCACCGAGCGCGGCTTGGGCAACGGTATCTCGATTTTGATCTTTGGCGGCATTGCGGCCGGTCTACCGGGTGCCATTGGCAGCTTGCTCGAGCTGGTGCGCACCGGCTCAATGAGCATCTTGGTTGCGGTGTTGATTGTGGCTATCGTCTGCGGCGTCACTTATTTCGTGGTGTTCGTAGAGCGTGGTCAGCGCAAGATTCTGGTGAATTACGCCCGCCGTCAAGTAGGCAATAAAGTGTATGGCGGTCAGTCCTCGCATTTGCCGCTCAAGCTGAATATGGCCGGTGTGATTCCTCCGATCTTTGCTTCGTCGATTATTTTGCTGCCTGCCACTGTAGTGGGTTGGTTCAGTACCGGTGACTCCATGCGCTGGCTGAAAGACATCGCTGGCATGCTAACGCCGGGTCAACCGATCTACGTGTTGCTGTACGCCGCTGCGATTGTATTTTTCTGCTTCTTCTATACAGCGCTGGTATTTAACAGCCGTGAGACTGCAGACAACCTGAAGAAAAGTGGTGCGTTCATTCCAGGTATTCGTCCTGGTGACCAAACAGCGCGGTATATTGACAAAATTTTGGTGCGCTTGACTTTGATCGGTGCTGTGTACATCACCTTCGTGTGTCTGGTGCCAGAGTTTTTAAATTTGAGATTCAATGTGCCGTTCTATTTTGGGGGTACATCTTTGTTGATCATTGTGGTGGTAACCATGGACTTCATGTCCCAGGTGCAAAATTACATGATGAGCCAGCAGTATGAGTCGTTGTTGAAAAAGGCTAACTTTAAAACGTCGTTAGCAGGGTAACTGTCAGGTTGATACCGTTAGACCCGACACGGATTGAGAGATCGCTCTTGGTCAAGTAAAGTGACGTGTCAGGTGAATAGTTGAAGTTACCTGCCGGGTGAAGAGTTAAAGTTACCTTTCGGGTGAAGAGTTAAAGTTGCCTTTCAGGTGAAGAGTTAAAGTTACCTTTCGGGTGAAGAGTTAAAGTTACCTTTCGGTAACGGGTTTTGGAAAAGTTTAATTTTAGAGATTAGGAGAAAAGACATGAAAGTCTCAGCTTCAGTAAAGAAAATTTGCCGTAATTGCAAAGTAATTCGCCGCAAAGGCGTGGTTCGTGTGATCTGCACAGATCCACGTCATAAACAACGTCAAGGTTAATTGAAAGATTTAGAGGAACGCTATGGCACGTATCGCTGGCATTAACATCCCGCCGCATCAGCATGCTGAAATCGGCTTAACCGCAATCTTCGGAATCGGTCGCACTCGTGCTCGCAAAATTTGCGAAACATGCAGCATCGCCTATTCCAAGAAAGTCAAAGACTTGACCGACGGTGACCTTGAGAAGATTCGCGATGCTATCGCGACAATCACTATCGAGGGTGACTTGCGTCGCGAGACGACGATGAACATCAAGCGTTTGATGGACATCGGCTGCTACCGAGGTTTTCGTCACCGCCGTGGCCTACCCATGCGCGGCCAGCGCACGCGTACCAATGCACGTACCCGCAAAGGTCCGCGCAAAGGTGCCCAGGCGTTGAAAAAATAACACAAGCGTTATGAAAATAAGCCTGTAAGAGAGAAACAGTATGGCAAAAGCACCCGCAAATTCCGCATCGACCCGTGTCCGTAAAAAAGTCCGCAAGAATATTGCTGACGGCGTAGCGCACGTTCACGCATCGTTTAACAACACCATCATCACGATCACCGATCGCCAAGGTAATGCCTTGTCGTGGGCATCTTCCGGTGGCCAAGGCTTTAAAGGCTCGCGTAAATCGACTCCTTTTGCAGCTCAGGTTGCCTCCGAGATGGCTGGTCGCGCAGCGATGGAACAAGGCATTAAAAACCTCGACGTCGAAATCAAAGGTCCCGGCCCAGGCCGCGAGTCTTCGGTGCGTGCGCTAGGAGCTTTGGGTATTCGCATCACCTCGATTCGTGATGTGACACCTGTACCCCATAACGGTTGCCGCCCACAAAAGCGTCGCCGTATCTAATCTTCCGAGATTTAGGCCAAAAGCCGCTGTGCGTGAAAGCCAGCGGCTTTGGCTATAATAGAGGGTTGTCTTCAGACAATCCTTGTAAGCCCACCGCCATGGCATCCGCACCTAATAGCGCCTGCCTTGGCTCCCGCAGCCAGTCCTGCGGTAGTTTGAACCCAACGTGAACAAAGGAAATTAACGTGGCACGTCTCTTAGGCCCTAAGGCTAAACTCTCCCGCCGTGAAGGCACCGATCTGTTTTTGAAAAGCGCCCGTCGCTCCATCGCAGACAAAGCAAAATTTGACTCCAAGCCGGGCCAGCATGGTCGCACGTCGGGCCAGCGGATGTCTGACTTCGGTTTGCAGTTGCGCGAAAAGCAAAAAGTCAAACGCATGTACGGCATCATGGAGCGCCAGTTCCGCCGCTATTTTGAAGAGGCTGACCGCCGCCGTGGCAACACAGGCGCTAACCTGCTCTTCATCTTGGAAAGCCGGTTGGACAACGTTGTTTACCGTATGGGTTTTGCGTCCACCCGCGCCGAGGCGCGCCAGTTGGTATCGCACAAAGCCATGTTGGTGAACGGCCAATCAGTCAACATTCCTTCCTACCTGATCAAGGTGGGTGATGTGATCTCGGTACGCGACAAATCGAAAAAGCAAGTGCGTATTGCTGAGGCTTTGGAGTTGGCAGCGCAAGTGGGTTTCCCCGCTTGGATCGAGACCAACAAAGACAAAGCCGAAGGTACTTTCAAGAAGGTGCCTGACCGTGACGAATTCGCCGCTGATATCAACGAGTCGTTGATCGTCGAATTGTATTCACGTTAATGTTCCCTGACGCGGCCAAGACGTTGGTCGCTTTCGTTCCCCGCGCACGGATGCATCTGTGGCGGGGTTTTCCAGCCTTACCGGTGTAACGAGCCGGGGGCAACCCAAAGGAAGACCGCATGCAAACCAATCTGCTCAAACCTAAAACAATCAATGTCGAACAGCTCGGTCTGAACCGCGCCAAAGTCACGCTCGAACCGTTTGAGCGCGGCTACGGCCATACATTAGGCAATGGCCTGCGCCGCGTTTTGTTGTCATCGATGGTGGGCTACGCAGCCACCGAAGTCACTATTGCGGGCGTGTTGCACGAGTTCTCGTCCATCGACGGGGTGCAAGAAGACGTAGTTAACATT